>CACBRY010000012.1 GCA_902541825.1 uncultured Pelagibacteraceae bacterium
TTAATCCCTGAAGTCATTGGATTTGAAGTTACAAAAAAAATGCCAGAGGGTACAACTGCCACAGACTTAGTCTTAACAGTTGTTAAAATGCTTAGAGACAAAGGAGTAGTTGGGAAATTTGTTGAATTCTACGGTGAGGGATTAAAAAATTTAACTTTAGCAGACAGAGCAACAATTGCTAATATGGCACCAGAGTATGGAGCTACATGCGGATTCTTTCCAATAGACGAAGAAACTTTAAAATATTTAGAATTTTCTGGAAGAGATAAAGAAACAGTCGCGATTGTTGAAAAGTATGCGAAGGAACAAGGATTGTGGGCAAGTGATGAAATCGAATTCACTGATAAAATCTCTTTAGATATGTCCACTGTAGTTCCAACAATTTCAGGCCCTAAAAGACCACAAGATAAAGTTCTTTTAACTGATGCATCAAGCAATTTTAAAAAAGTTTTTAAAGAAGCTACAGATAAAAATGATTATAAAATTTCTAAGGTAAAAGATACGGATTATGAAATTAAAGATGGTTCAATATTAATTGCAGCAATTACATCATGTACAAACACTTCTAATCCAAACGTTCTTATTGGAGCTGGACTACTTGCAAAAAAGGCTGTTGAATTAGGATTGAATGTTAAACCATGGGTTAAAACATCTTTAGCTCCTGGGTCTCAAGTTGTAACTGATTATTTAGAAAAGGCGGGTCTAAATACATATTTAGATCAATTAGGATTCAATTTGGTTGGTTATGGATGTACAACTTGTATCGGGAATTCAGGACCTTTAGCAGAAAATATAGTTGATGCTATTCAACAAGAAAATTTATATGCGGTCTCTGTTTTATCAGGTAATAGAAACTTTGAGGGTAGAATTTCACCTCACATTAAAGCAAATTATCTAGCCTCTCCACCTCTTGTTGTAGCTTATGCTCTTGCTGGCCACATGGAATTTGATTTAATCAAAGACTCATTTGGAAAAGACAAAAATGGCAAAGATGTCTTTTTAAAAGATATTTGGCCTTCAAATAAAGAAATAGAGGATACATTGAAGATTTCACTTAATGCAGATATGTTTGTTAAAAGAT
This sequence comes from uncultured Pelagibacteraceae bacterium, assembly GCA_902541825.1. GTDB lineage: Bacteria > Pseudomonadota > Alphaproteobacteria > Pelagibacterales > Pelagibacteraceae > Pelagibacter. Next base: position 1,082 of record CACBRY010000012.1, read on the forward strand.
ATTCAAATGTTTCTGAGGGACCAAAACAATGGCAAGAAATCAAAACAGAGAAAAGTAGTATTTATAATTGGGATGAAAATTCTACCTACGTAAAAAAACCTCCTTTTTTTGAAAATCTTAGTGACGACCCAGAAGGTTTTAAAGAGATTAAAAATGCTAGACCATTATTGATATTAGGAGATATGGTTACTACAGATCATATTTCTCCTGCTGGTAATATTCAAAAAGATAGCCCAACAGGTGAATATTTTATGAATTATCAAATTCTTCCAAAGGATTATAATTCATACGGTTCAAGACGTGGAAATCATGAAGTAATGATGAGAGGTACATTTGCGAACATAAGAATCAAAAATGAAATGGCTCCCGGGACTGAAGGTGGTTTTACAAAATTATATCCGGAGGAAAAAGTTATGTCAGTTTATGATGCAGTAGTGGAGTATAAAAAAAGAGGAACCGATTTAGTTGTGATTGGTGGTAAAGAATACGGCACAGGCTCCTCTCGTGATTGGGCTGCAAAAGGGACTAAATTATTAGGTGTTAAGGTAGTAATTGCAGAGAGTTTTGAAAGAATACACAGATCAAATTTAATTGGGATGGGAATATTACCATTACAATTTACAGAAAATATGAACAGAAAAAATCTGAATTTATTAGGTTCTGAATTAATTAGCGTGATAGATATTGAAAAGGGAATTAATCCATCTGATAAGGTAAAAGTTGAGATTAAGTACGCATCAGGAGATGTAAAAATAATAGATACCCTATGCAGAATTGATACCAAAAATGAATTGGAATACTATAAAAATGGTGGAATACTCCAATATGTTTTAAGAAATATGATTTAGATATGGACGAGGATATATCAATAATAAATACAAACACGAGAAATGAAAAAATAAAAAATTTTTTTATCAACAATAAAAAAAAAATAATTTCAGTCTTAAGTTTTATCGTTATACTTTTAATATGTTATTTTGCCTTTGGCGAATATCAGGATAGAAAAAAAATTAAGATTTCAGATTCTTTTAATACAATAACCATAAATTATTCTGAAAGTAATAAGGAAAAAACAGCTAAAGATTTAATACAAATAGTTAATGAAAAAAATTCAACTTATTCACCATTATCTTTATATTTTATAATAGATAATAAATTAATTAGCGAAAAAAACACAATTAACGAATTATTTGATGTTATTATTGACAAAACCTCATTGGATAAAGAGATAAAAAATTTAAATATTTATAAAAAAGCTCTTTATAATGCAGATGACAGCAATGAGAATGATTTATTGAATATTTTAAATCCAGTAATAAAATCAGAAAGTGTTTGGAAATCTCACGCATTATATTTAATGGCAGAATTTTTTTACTCAAAAAATGAAATGCAAAAATCAAAAGAATTTTTTAATCAAATCGTAAACTTAGAAAACGCAAATCAAGAAATTCAATTAGAGGCTCGAAAAAGACTTAATAGAGATTTAAGTGAATAAAATTTTTCAATTATTATTAATAATCATTTTTTTTTCTGGTTGTTCTTTAAACAAAAACTCAAAATTTTGGACATCAGAAACTATCAAAAAAATAGAAGAACAAAAATTTGAAAAAATTTTTGATGATCCAACAGCTTTAAGTCAGGAATTAAATACTAATATAAGTTTAAATTTTAGTAAAAGTTTCACAAAAAACAATTTATCAAAAAAATTTACCAACAATGATGGAAGAGTAAATTTTGATGGGTCTTTAAATAAATCTTTGAAATATAAATTTTCTAAAATTGAGAATTTTTATCAATTTGAACCAGAGCTTTCATTCTATAAAGGCAATATAATTTTTTTTGATGATAAAGGGACAGTTTTACAATTTGATGGGAGATCAAAATTAATATGGAAAAAAAATCATTATACAAAATCGGAGAAAAAATCTAATCCGATCTTACAGTTTGCAAATAATGATAAATTTTTGATAATTGCAGATAATTTATCAAAATATTTTATGCTAAATCTACAAAGTGGAGATCTAGTTTGGTCAAAAAATAATACAGCTCCATTTAATTCTCAAATAAAAATTTATAAGGATCGTTTTTTTGTGGTTGATTTTACTAATACACTTAGATGTTACTCTATGAAAAACGGAGAAGAAATCTGGAACTTTCAGACAGAAACAGCATTAATAAGATCTCAAAAAAGATTATCAATGGTGATCGTGGAAGATGTTATTTATTTCAATAATTCTTTAGGAGATATAAGTGCTGTACGAATAAATGATGGCGAACTACTTTGGCAACTTCCTACTCAAAGTGATGTATTATACGAATCTGCTTTTTCATTGGAAACATCGGATATAATAACTGACAATAAAGACTTATTTTTCTCAAACAATAAAAATCAATTTTTTTCCATTGATATCAAATCTGGCAGCTTCAATTGGGAGAACAGTATAAATTCAAATTTAAGACCTACCGTAGTGGAAAATTTTATAATCTCAGTTTCTCTTGAGGGTTATTTAATTGTGATAGATAAAATTACAGGAAATATTATTAAGGTTACCGATGTATTTAATAATTTTAAACCTAAAAAAAGAAAAGAGATTCTACCGACTGGATTTATCGTCGGTCTTAAAAATATATATTTATCTACAAATATAGGAAGATTATTAGTGATTGATATAAAATCTGGCAAAACTATTTCAACATTAAAAATCGATAAGGATAAAATTTCACGCCCTTTTGTTTCTAACCAAAATCTATATTTAGCAAAAGATAATGCTATAATTAAATTAAATTAATGTTTTTGAAATTATTAGATAAGTTAGGTAGAAAAAAAGTTGTTCTAGATAGAGGACCCTCACATCCAAGATTTGATTTAGCGAAACCTTGGATGAATAGATATTATTTAATCTTCAGACACAGACCAAAATGGTTTCCGTTTAATATACTTATTCATGAAATGTTAGCTGATGATCACGGTGAAGGAGTACACAATCATCTTTTCCCATATATTACGATTGTGATAAGAGGCGGTTATTGGGAAACAACTAAAGAAGGAAAATTTTGGAGAAAACCTGGCTATATTGGATTTAGATCTGCTAATGCACATCACAGAGTTGATTTGGAGCCCGGAACTAAACCTATGACAATTTTTATTTCCGGTCCATTTGGTTTAAGGAGAGGTCCAAGATCAGAATATGGTATTGATTTTAAATCAAAAAAAAATTGATGTCCAAAAATCTAGAGGAAAAATTTAGATCATTTTGTAATTCAAAAAATTTAGAAATTAATCAAAACCAAATTACAACAATTAAATTACTACAAGATTTTTATAATAAAAATTTTCATTCTTCGATTTTCAATATTTTTAAAAAAGAAAATTATAAAAAAGGTTTTTATCTTCAAGGGGGTGTTGGTGTCGGAAAAACAATGATATTAGATTTTTTTTATGACCTTATTTCTAAAAAAAAACTAAGACTTCACTTTAATGAGTTTATGTTAAATTTTCATGATTTTGTCCATGAAAATAAGAATAAGGGAGACGAAAATATTATTAATTTGTTTGTTAAAGACTTAAAATCAAAAGCTTTGTTAATTTATTTTGATGAGTTTCAAGTTACTAATATAGTAGATGCTATGATACTAGGTAAATTATTTGATAAAATATTTAGTGAGAATATAAAAATAATTGTCACCTCCAATATTAAAATTTCTGATTTATATAAGGATGGTCTCCAACGAGATCAGTTCAAACCTTTTATTGAGATCATGAAAAAAAAAACTGTCGAACATGAACTTATAATTGAAGATGATTATAGAAAATCAAAAGAAAACCAAAATAATAGATATTTCTTTCCACTAAACCAAGAAAGTAATTTTAAAATGAATAAATTCTTTAGAATTATTTCAAAGGATAGAAAAAAAACTACTCAAAGTCTTGATATTAAAGGGAGAGAATTTCTAATTAAAGAATTCTATGAGGGAGTTGTAAGATTAACATTTGATGAGTTATGTGAGAAAAACTTGGGAGCCGAAGATTACCTTGAAATAGCTAAAGTATCTAAATTTATGGTTATTGATAAAATACCACAGTTCGATGACATAAACTCTAATCAACAACTGCGTTTCATAACCTTAATTGATATAGTTTATGACAAGAAAATACCAATTGCTGTCACCGCTGAACAAAATCTAGAAGAAATGACATCATCTAAATCATTGAATGAACCATTTAATCGTACAATTAGCCGTCTTTATGAACTAACATCTTCAAACTTTAATTTATGATACAAAAATTCAATAATTTTAAAATGAATACCAATGGACAAAAATTATACGAATTCACTGATGAAACAATTGATTGGATTAAAAAAAATAAATTTAAAAATGGTATAATTAATTTAAGTATTCAGCACACTAGTGCCTCTTTAATAATCCAAGAAAATGCAGACCCTGATGTTCAAACTGACTTAATCAACTATTTTAATAAAATCGCGCCAATGGATAATAAGTTATATGTTCATACAACTGAAGGTAAAGATGATATGCCTGCGCACATAAAATCAAGCTTAACTAATAATCAAATTTCTCTTAGTGTTGAAAATGGAGAATTATTACTTGGAACTTGGCAGGGTATTTATTTATTTGAACACAGATTAAACCCACAAACAAGAACCATCATTCATCATTTTTTAGGAGAAGTTTAATTTTTTTTTAAACTTTGAAAAGCTTTTAATGCAGAAGCTCTTGCTTCTTCATGTATCACTATCGGTTTTGGATAATCTTTTCCTATGATAGTATTTATTGCTTGTTGATATTTCATCTCCATTTCCCAAGGTTTGTGAATAAATTTTTGAGGAACTTTGCTTAATTCTGGTATCCATTTTTTAACATATTTTCCCTCTTTATCAAATTTTTCACCTTGAAGAATAGGATTAAAAATCCTGAAGTATGGAGCTGCATCTGCTCCACAACCTGCAACCCATTGCCACTGAGCTACATTATTGGCTTTATTAAAATCAAGTAAACAATTTCTAAAATGTTTTTCACCTTCGGTCCAATTAATTCTTAAATGTTTTACCAGAAAAGAACCAACTACCATTCTTATTCTGTTATGCATCCAACCCGTTTCATATAATTCTCTCATACCAGCATCAACAATCGGATAACCAGTCATTCCTGATTTCCATGCTTTCAAAAATTTTTCGTTTTTTACCCAAGGAAATTTATCAAATTCTTTTCTGTAATTTCCTTTTAAAAACTCAGGAAAATAATTAATCAAACTATGAGAGAACTCACGCCAACCTAGTTCGTTGATATATTTTCTATAACCAATACCTTTAGATTTAATTTCGTTACATTTTTTCCAAATCGTGCTTACATGTATTTGTCCATGCTTTATATAAGGAGATAACTTTGATGTGCCCTCTATAGAAGGAAAATCTCTGGCCGAACCGTATTCTTTAATTTTATCATTAATTAAACTGCTCAGAATTTTTTTTGAATCATTTTCTGATACTTTCCAATAATTCTCAAATTTCTTATACCAATTTTTTTTTGGTAAAATACTTTTTGGCTCAACACAATTTTTGAAGAAAGATATTACTTTCTTTTTTTTCTTTACAATATAATTTTTACTTGGTGGTAAACCTAAATATTTTTGTTCAGCATTTCTCCAGAAAGGGGTGAATACTTTAAAGGGTGTTCCATCATTTTTAGTAACTTCTTGAAACTCATTTAAAATATTTCCTTTAAAATATTTAAATTCAACTTCATTTTTTAAGAAAACATCTCTAATTTTTTTTCCTTTTGAAATTACATCAGGTTCGTAAATTTTATTCCAATATATTGAAACGTCATCTTTTTTTTTAATTTTAGAAAATATATCTAGTTCATCACCTGCTAGTACTTGGAGATTTATTTTGTATTTAGATAATTCAGATTTAAATATTTCTAAAGATTTAAACAACCACCACTTTTGTGCTTCTCTTTTGTGATCAAAATCGGCTTTGTTATAAATAAATAAAGCAATAACATTTTCATGATTTTGTGTGGCATATGAGAGAGCAGGATTTTGTTCGATTCTAAAGTCTTCTCTTATCCAAGCTATTGCGTTTTTTGTCATATAAATATTATTTTCTACCTTTAGATAGCAGCTGTTTGTAAAGTTTAACATCTGCATTTCCTTCGCATCCTATAACAAGAATGTTAGAGTCTTCGTTTAAATTTAGTGATTTTCGTGCTTTTAAATTGTTTGCTAAACCAATAAGAGCAATAACTCCAGGGGTTGCACATTCACCCCCTATGATTGAAACTCTACTCAGTTTTCTATCTTTTAACATCGCTGTCGTTTTAGCAACATTATTATCAGTAACAGATACACAATAATTAGAAGTTTTTTTTAATATTTGCCATGGGACAAGTGACATTTCATTACATGACATCCCACCCATAATACTTTCTTTTTTTATTCTTATTTTTTTCATTTTATTTGCTTTAACACTCTGAAGAACACAATCAGCTCTATCAGGTTCAACAACAATTATTCTTGGAATTCTTTTAAAATATTTTGCGACCCCAGCAACTACACCTGCTGCTAATCCTCCAACACCTGCTTGAACAAATATGTGAGTTATATAATGGTTTGTTTGTTTAGATATTTCTTTTATCATAATAGAATATCCAGCCATTGTAAGTTGAGGGACATATTTATAGTTTTTGGTAGAGACATCTTGAACAATTTGCCAATTATTCTTTTTTGAAAGTCTTTTACATTCCTCCAAAGAATTTTCATAATTTCCTTTAACCCGTATTACCTCAGCACCAAATTTCTCAATTTCACGAACTCTTGTTTGGCTTACGTATTGACTTACAAAAATTTTACACCTTAAATTTAATCTTTTTGCCCCCCAAGCAACAGACCTACCATGATTACCGGCTGTTGCTGATGAAATAACAATATTTTTTTTTCCTTTAGATATTCTCTCTACTGCGTATGCTCCCCCCAATGCTTTAAACGACTTTAAATGAAATCTTTTAGACTCATCCTTATAAAATATATTATTTAATTTCAAATTTTTCTTTAATTTATCAAGTGATAGTAGGGGGGTTGCTTTATAATTTTTCCAACCGGAAATTGATTTATAAGCATTAGTGATTAATGAAGAGGGAAGATGTTTTAAAACATAACTTCTTTTAAAATTATAACGATTATTTTTTAATAATTTTTTATATTTCCAGCTTTTAAGATTTTTTAAACTCTTCACTTTAACAATCTAGAGTATTTTGTCTTTCCCATTTGGTTATAGGTTTTGATTTATCAAATCTTTCTATATTGTTAAATTCTTTTATTTCTGTACTTCTAAGTTTTATATAGCTATTGATTACATCAGCACCAAAAGCGTCATTCATCTCTTTATTTTGTTTTAATTGTTTCAATGATTGATCTAACTCATCAGGAAGTTTTGGAAGATTTGGATATTTTGCAAAATCTTCATACATATTACAATTAAGAGGCTTTCCAGGATCTATTTTGTTTTTAATACCATTTATTCCAGCTGCGAGAACACTTGCTTGAAGTAAATAAGGGTTGGCCGATCCATCCATTAATCTCAATTCAAATCTTCCTGGATCGGGAATTCTAATCATATGAGTTCTGTTATTACCAGTGTAAGAAATACTACTCGGTGACCATGATGCACCTGACTTTGTTGGAGGTGCATTAATTCGTCTGTAACTATTTATTGTAGGATTAAAAAAAGCAGATAAAGATGAAGCGTGTTTTATTACTCCGCCTAAAAAATTATATGCCATTTTACTAAGACCTAAGTTATTAGACTTGTCCAAAAATTTATTTTTCTTTCCATCCCACACTGAAATATGGGCATGACAACCATTTCCAGTTAAATTCTCAAATGGTTTGGGCATAAACGTAGCTCTTAAACCATGTTTTTCGGCAATAGTTTTTACCATGTACTTAAAAAACGTATGTCTGTCTGCTGTCTTTAAACAATCAGAGTAATCCCAATTCATCTCAAATTGACCATTAGCGTCCTCGTGATCATTTTGATAAGGACCCCATCCCATTTCAATCATACAGTCACAAATTTCTTTAATTAAATCGTACCTTCTCATTAGAGCAGATTGATCATAGCAAGGTTTTGATTGAGTATCCCTTGGGTCAGCGATGGAATCTCCATCAGGAGATATTAAAAAATACTCACACTCTACACCAGATTTCATAGTCAATCCTTGTTTTGAGAGTTTTTTAATTTGTTTCTTCAACATTATTCTTGGAGAGGCATCTACAGGTTTTCCATTCATCCAAAGATCTGATGCAAGCCAACCAACTTCTTTGTTCCAAGGTAATTGGATTAAACTATCTGGATCTGGAATTCCAAACATGTCTGAGTCTGCAGGTGTCATATCTAACCAAGCAGCAAACCCTGCAAATCCTGCACCGGTTTCTTGCATATCTTTTATTGCATGTGCTGGTACTAGTTTTGATCTAAGCACTCCAAATAAATCAACAAAACTTATTAAAAAATATTTAATTTTTTTTTCTTTAGCAATTTTGAATAAATTTTTTGACATAACTTAAGTTAACACAATTATTTTAAAAAAGATAAAATTGTTTCTTTATAAAAAATTAAATTTACAACAATAATTATAATTACTGCTAATATTGCTCCATACTTTGCTTTTGGAAAAGCAACGCCTCTCATCTTACTTGGTCTAAGTTCCTCGTTATCTTTGTTCTCTTCTGACATATGACAAAAAAAGGGCGCCACAAAAGTTGTAGCGCCCAAATTTTTTAATTTAATTACCAATCAGTAATATTGCTTTTATGGTCATTTGGACCATGTCTTTTCCTTGCTAATCTTTCGAGCTCATCACTCTCAGATTTAGCAGTTAAAACATGCCAGCCAACCCATATGATAATAGCAAGTATTACCAATAAGCCTTCACTAGATCCAGCACCAGGATAAATAGCACCAGCAACTTCCTCTGCTGGTTTATTCAGGTGATCAATCCAATTTGTAACTGTCGCCATATTTTCCTCCTTTACCTGGTTGCTGATGCGACTGCTTTTTCGTCAGATTTAGCAGTTTCCATCATTTCATAGTCTAGTCCAGCTATTTCAGCTTCACGCGGAATTCTTAATTTACCCATTCCGTGTAATACTTTTGCGATGATATAGCCTGGTATTAATCCTAGAACAAAGAACATAATTATTGCTCCTAAGAACATACCCAAAGGATTTATTGATGCATAAGTAGTTCCGTCCCACATAGCTCCAACACTGTAGCCAGATGATGGATAACCATTTAAAACAAAACCACAAATTACAAGACCTATAAATCCTGCATAACCGTGTACTGCTACAGCACCAACTGCATCATCAATCTTGAACTTACGTTCAACCCAATAATGTAATTTGTACGATAGCACAACTCCGATCATACCTATGATCATTGATTGAATTGGATGATATAAATCATTTCCGGCTGAAGCACATATAATACCCGCTAGTCCACTAGAGTAAGTCCAGAATGGATCACCTTTTGCAATCCAGTATCCAGCTAATAATCCTCCTGATAGTGACATCAAGAAGTTAAAAGTAATACCGCTAAGTGTAGTAGGCGTTACATAAATGTTTGTAGCCGTCCAATAAGATATACCTTCCATGCCGTACTCCGGGCCAAGATCAAATATTGGAATGTTACATGCCGCATAGAATCCCCAGAAACCAGTATAAATTAGAAATAATCCAATTGTTACTAGCCAAGGATTTCTTGGTCCAATATTTCTTGGTTCACCACTTGATGAGAATTTTCCAATTCTTGGACCTAAAACCATTAGTACACCTAAAGCAAATCCACCCGCAATCGCGTGAATTACTCCTGATGCATAAGCATCATGGTATCCTAAAATTTTAAGCATCCAACCATCAAAATGCCATCCCCAAGCAGCATCAATTGTCCAGAAAACCGAGCCGATTGCTATTGCTAAAATTCCAAAAGCAAAAGTAGTTATTCTTTCAATTATTGCTCCAGAAACGATAGATGCAGCAGTCCAAGAAAATAATAAAAAAGCAGCCCAGAAAACACCATTAATGTGATCTCCAAGGTTAACTGCCATTATACTACTTGTTGCCACCTGAAATTTTGCACTAAACAAACTATCGTCGGTGATTAAAGCTGTACTTTCGTTCATTATTGAAGGTGCTATCCCAGGTCCTGTTGGGAAAGCCCAGTAAATCCACCAACCAAATAAAAACCAAGTCACTGTTACCAGTGGTATCAGCATTGTGTTTTTCATAAGAGTATGTTGATGGTGTTTGTATCGAGAAGCTCCAACTTCATACATACAGAAACCGACGTGTATTAAAAACATCAGCACCACTGTTATCCAGTAGTAAAATTCTGTAAATATAGTAGTAAGAGCACCTAACTGATCAGTCATATTCTCTCTCCATATTAGTTTTTTAAACCCTATAAAATTTCGAAAGTTGTTACAAACGAAACAATCTAATAAAACCTAATATTGACAATAGGTTTTAAAAAATAATCAACTTTAGATTGTGTAATTAAAATTTAAGGTAAGCTTTTTTCAAATCAACAAGAGGATGTTTTGGTGACATTTGAAATTTTACTAAAAGTTCTCTTGCTATCATATCTCTGTCTTGTTGGTTATCAGGTAATTTAATTGATGATGGAATTGTAACCCAACCATTTGCATTTCTACAAAATACAGCTGGTCTTCCTTCTTCGTAACCCATGTGAACGTCCTCCAACCAATTAAGATCATCCCAACCCATTGCCTCAACATATTTTTTTAAAAATGGTGTCATTTTCTTGTAGTCTGGAAGTAGATTTACGTCATATCGATAACCGATTGACTGACCAATCATTTTTTCTCTAGCAGTCTCTTTCTTTTTACCCAGTTGGAGAGAAACTGCTTTTGATTTTGTTTTTTTCTTTTTAGCCATTAATACCTTTAAATTTTATGAAAGTTATCAACCCCAACAGTGTAATTAGTACCCGCTAGAGGAACTTTCGCTAAAGCTGAAGCCTCTGAGGTAAGCGCTGCTAAATCCTCAGGTTCTAAAGAGTGTATATTTGTTTTTCCACACGCTCTAGCTAATAACTGGGCTTCAAGTGTCATTGAATGTAAATAATTATAAACTCTTAAAGCTGCATCATCAGGGTTTAATCTTGCTCTTAATTTTGGATCTTGTGTAGCAACTCCCACAGGACATCTTCCAGTATGACAGTGATAACACTCACCAGCTTTAACACCCATTTCTTTTTCAAAATTTGCCTCTGGAATATCTTTGTTACAGTTTAGCGCAATCATAGAACCTGTACCAATAGCTATTGCATCTGCACCTAAAGCTAATGCTTTTGCCATGTCAGCACCATCTCTAACGCCACCAGCATAAATTAAAGTAACTTTTCCAGTTTTTCCAACATCGTCCAAAGCTCTTCTTGCTTCTCTAATAGCTGCGATGCCAGGAATACCGGTGTTTGCAGCAGCGATGTGTGGACCTGCTCCTGTAGAACCTTCCATTCCATCTAAATAAATAGAGTCTGGATCACATTTTGCAGCCATACGAACATCGTCATAAACCTTTGATGCACCTAATTTCAATTGAATTGGAACTTTATTTTTTGTTAGCTGTCTTAGTTCCTCTACCTTTAATGCTAAATCATCTGGACCTAACCAGTCAGGATGTCTTGCAGGAGATCTTTGATCAATACCTGAAGGCAATGATCTCATTTCAGCAACTTGGTCAGTTACTTTTTGACCCATTAAGTGACCACCCATACCAACTTTTTGTCCTTGTCCGATAAAAACTTCTATTCCATCAGCCAATTGTGCGTGATGTGGGTTAAACCCATATCTTGATTGAATACATTGATAAAACCATTTTTCAGAATATCTTCTTTCATCAGGTATCATTCCACCTTCACCTGAACATGTTGCGCTACCTGCCATTGTAGCTCCTCTTGCTAATGCAGTTTTTGCCTCATAAGATAAAGCACCAAAACTCATACCAGTAATATAAACTGGAATATCTAATTCAATTGGATTTTCACATCTTGGTCCAATAACAGTTTTAGTTTCACATTTTTCTCTATAACCTTCAATTACGAACCTAGTAAGAGTTCCTGGTAAGAAAACTAAATCATCAAATGTTGGAATTTTTTTCATCAATGCCATTCCACGCATTCTGTATCTTCCTAATTGAGATTTAATATGAATATCATCAATTACTTCTGGTGTGAAAATAGCATTATGACCTAATAAACTTTTATTTCTGCCACCGTTAGAACTTAAATGGACGTCAGCTTTTCCACCTACGTTACCATTAGTTTTTAATTTACCATTTTTTTTCTTTTTTTTCTTAGCCATTAAATCGCTCCTTTTTTCTCAGTAGGTTCTAAGTTATCATAATTCCAAAGTTTTTTACCCGCTACAATTTTTTTCATTTTACTTACATCAAAATTTTCACCAATCTCAGCAACCTTTAATTTTCTTTTTAACCAATCTTGATCACTTTTAGTCAACTCGGCATCTACAGCATCACTACCATAAGAGCCAATTTCTCCACCTACGAAAATTGTCCCATCATACATCGAGTCGCCCAAATTTATACCGACATCACCTAGAATGATGATTCTCCCTCTTTGCATCATAAATCCAGTAAATGCGCCCGCATCACCACCAATAATTATTGTGCCACCTTTCATATCAATACCTGTTCTTGCACCAACACTACCTTTACAGATTAAATCGCCGCCTCTAATAGCAGCTCCAAAACAAGATCCAGCATTTTTCTCAATTACAACTTTACCTGCCATCAAATTTTCTGCACAAGACCATCCAACTCTCCCATTGATTCGAACTATTGGACCATCACATGAACCCATTCCAAAATATCCTAAACTTCCCTCAAAAATTAAATTTAATTTATTTAAAATACCAACACCTAAACTATGTTTTCCTTGAGGGTTTTTAATTACAATTGTTCCATAACCTTGTCCCATTAAATTATCTATTTCTTTATTTGCTTCTGCAGCGGTCATATCTTTAACATCTAGGTCAGTTCTTTTATTAAAATCAACATCATGGGTTCCAAAATAATAGAAATTTTCTGCTTCATCAGGATTGAAAAATTTTTGTTGTGTTCGTCCTGTTAAAACTTCAGTGTGCATACCCATAGCTTGAGCTTTAGTTTTTTTGGAAACACTTTTTATATTTGCCATACTTTAACCTCCCCATCGAATGGGTCATAAGTATCAATTTCTTGAGGTAAAATTGATCGAATTGCTATTTCCTCTGAACCCATTGCCACTAAATCATCAGACTCATATAAAACTAAAGGTTTAGCAGCCATAGTGTCTTTCGCCATACCTAAAGAGTCTTTTGTAGCTACAAAATAAGTAAAGACACCATCTAATCCAGTTAGAGACTCTTTCATGCCTTCTTCTAAAGATGCTCCATCTCTCATTTTTTCCGCTAAATAAACAGCAATAAGTTCTGAGTCACACTCAGACATAAATCTCATCCCTTTATTTTCTAGAGCTCTTCTATTATTCCAATAATTTGTAAGCTGACCATTATGAACAACTGATACATCGCTAAACGGATAACCCCAAAACGGGTGAGCAGATTTGATATCTACACCAGACTCAGTTGCCATTCTCGCATGTCCAATTGCGTGAGTGCCAACAAGTTTATCTAAATTATATCTATCACAAACCATCTTAGCATTTCCAAGATCTTTGATTACCTCTAATGATTTACCCATAGAAAGTATTTCTACTCCAGGAATACTCTCAATCTTTTGTGAAAACTCTAATAAATCTTTTTTATTATATTCTATTTCATATCTTAATGAGTAGGGGAGTATTCTTTCCTCTTTGATAATTTTTGCACCCATTTCATTAAGATAACTATCAACAATTTTTTTTCTTTCATCATAAACAGAAACATCTTCAGCAACCGATGTACTACCTTCACCAACGTTTTCTCCAACTTTAAAACGCATGATAAAATTTTTTCCATCAGTATCTCCGTATAAAGCATAACCTGTAGAGTCCTCTCCTCTATGTTTCAGAGCTTGCAACATACCTTGAAGCTCATGACCAACTTTTGAAGATTTCCCTCTATGAATTAATCCCGCAATTCCGCACATATACTTTTCCTCTTTCCGTATTTTTTATGGTAAGCAATCTAGATAAGTGTCTAGATCCCATTGAGTTGTTGCTCCTAAAAATCTTTCCCATTCATCATTTTTATACCAATGAAAAACTTTATACATTTCATCAGGCATAGCTGATTTAATTACTTCATCTTCTGATAACCTTTCCAAAGCCTCTCCTAAACTCAGAGGAAGTTTTTTCACATCCTTACCAGCTTTTTGAGCCTCGTAAATATTTCTAGATTCAGGATCAGCTGGTTTCATTTTATTACTTATTCCATGATCACAAGCTTTTAATAATGCAGCACCTAATAAGTAAGGATTATGCATTGAGTCAACAGATCTGTATTCAAATCTTCCCGGCGCGGACACTCTTAATCCACAAGTTCTATTTTGATAACCCCAGTCAGCATAAACAGGTGCCCAAAAACCTTGATCCCATAATCTTCTATAAGAATTTACTGTTGAAGATCCTAAGGCTGTTAGAGCAGGAAGGTGTTCCATAATACCTGCTATTGATTGTAAACCAATTTTACCTGGCAATTGCATATCTTTCGTATCAGGCATAAATGTATTAGTTCCACCTTCAACATAACCAAAAACTTCCTCAACTCCTGGTAAAGATTTGTGTCCAAGTTTATTTGTTTTAATTTTTCCACCTTTCCATAAAGACATGTTCGTATGACAACCACTTGCAGAAACTCCCATAAATGGTTTGGTCATAAAACATGCAATTAGATTATGTTCTCTGGCAACCTGAGCACAGATTTGTCTATAAGTTGATAATCTGTCTGCATTTCGAAGAACGTTGTCGTATGTCCAGTTTAATTCTAATTGTCCTGGTGCATCTTCATGATCTCCTTGAATCATGTCTAAACCCATAGCTTTTGCGTATTCAATTACTTTCATGAATACTGGTCTCAATGACTCAAACTGATCAATGTGGTAACAGAATGGTTTTGAAAACCCTTTTCCTGTAGGAGTACCGTCATCATTTTTTGTCAGCCACATCATTTCAGGTTCAGTTCCAACTCTTAATTCTAAACCATGCTTTTTCTGGAATTCATCCATAAAAATTCTTAAATTTCCTCTACAGTCAGAAGTTAAATGTCCACCAGGATTATTTCTCTCTTCTCTGTTTCTAAAACATGTTACAAACACTCTTCCTACTCTTTTGTCCCATGGTAATTGACAGAAAGTTTCTGGATCAGGAATACCGACTAATTCCATTGCTTCAGGTCCATAACCTATATAATTATTATGACGATCTAAAAATAAGTTTGCTGTAGCTCCGTATACTAATTGAAAACCTTTTTCTGCTGTTCTTTCCCAATGATCTGCAGGTATTCCCTTACCTACAACTCTCCCTGTTACAGAAATAAATTGATAATAAATATAAGTAATTCCTAATTCGTTAATTTTTTCTCTAACTTTTTTAACTTGTTTGTCTCTACCAGGTCGGTTTACGTGCTTTTCTAGATCCGTCATTTTTCCCCTCAATGAATTATAATTTTATTCAAGCGTAACTGAAAAATTTATTAGTGTCTAGGCTAAGAGTTTAACTCCAAGGAAACGGACTGTTCGAAGTAGGGTGAAGTTCACCCTTCTCGTAACGGTTGAATCTAAACGGTTTTAATAAATCACTTTCGGTACCAAGAATTTCTTTGGCTACAAGTTCACCAACACCAATCATTTTATATCCGTGGTTAGCGTCAGCAATCATGTATACGTTTTCAAAAAATCTATCAAAGATTGGAAATGAGTCCGGTGTCATGCATCCAAGACCACCTGATGGACCTTTTCTATATAAATCAGATTTTCCCTCAAATCTTTTTTGGCAATGAGCTAAAGCAGAGCACCACATATCACTAAATGCATCAGTAGTTTGATACTCTGAAGACTCAATTCCATAAGGATCAACATTTACCTGATCAAAATGTTTTTTAACAATGTAAGGAGATGTTCCACCTTGAACTCCCAAACCTTCAATATCAGGCTTATAATAAATTCCCCAAATTTTATCTGTAATTAATTTTTTTGTTTTATCAGAATATAGTGGTGCAGTTGAATCTACGTGAACTACAGGCGGCTGTTTTCCATCATTTGTTTTTAAGTAGTCTGGTTCGACACCAATAACCCCTTCTTGGAGCATCCAATAAGTCCACATGTCAGTTACATGCATTTTACCATCTTTACCTTTGATGTTTGCTGTTTTAGGAAGTTCAAGCATATTCCAAAAATCTCTAGCCCACGGTCCTGCTCCAATTACTACTTGCTCACAATCGATTGTGCCTTTATCTGTTTCAACTCCTGTAACCGCCTTGCTGTTACTTCCTCTTTTAAATCCTGTAACTTTCACACCTTTCATCACTTGAACACCATTAGAAGTAGATTTATTTTCTAGAGCTTTAATAGAGTCTTTATTGAATGCGTATCCTCCCTTTTTTTCATGAAGAATTGAAGTTATGCCTTTAGCTTGCCAGTCATCAAACATTCCCTTCATGTATTTCATGCAATCCTTTTCACCTTCTATAAAATCAGATTCATACCCAATTGCTTTTTGTTGCTCATAAATACTTGCTACGTCTTCATGCATAACCTCAGGTGATATTTGTAAATAACCAACTGGATTATATTTAAATGCTTTTGGATCACTTTCCCAAACAGACACTGAGTGGGCCATCAATTCTCTCATTGCTGGTTGAAAATAATTATTTCTAACTACTCCACATGCAATTCCACTTGCTCCAGCAGCAGTGTCTTTTTTTTCAAGGACTACAATGTCACCAGGATTTTTATAAGTTTCAGATAATTTCCAAGCAGTGCTTAAACCGTGGATACCCCCACCGATTATTACTACTTTTGCTTTTGTCGGTAATGACATATGCAAACTTTATTTTTCGTGCGACTTAAATATATAGTTTTTTATATATATAAAAAATATAAGTAAAACTTGTAGAAATATTAAAAACTCAGATGTTTTAGTGTTTCTATATAATTATTGAACTCGTTAATAAAACTCTCACTTGGTTTAATGTGCTTTTTTCTTTGATCATTTGAGGTTTTCTCTAAAAAAAAAAAACCTTTTTCACAAGCCTCATTTATCATCAAAGCTGACTTTGGACGTGAAGTTTTAAATAGTTTAGTCTTAAGTTCCTCAACAGTAAGATTTTCTTTATATTTATACGCATGCATCACTAAAAGCATCATATGATAATGTGAAGGCGATTTTCTAAAAAAGTAATTACTAGAAGTGTGAGAAAGTTTCATCTGATCTTCCCAAAATTCCAATAAATCCTTCGCTGATTTTGGCATTAGGATCTGACTCTTGTTTTCTTCGGATCGAAATGTGGAAACCCAACCACTTTTGCAGCAATTCTTTTTTGATGACCATCAATTTTACCAACTTCAACTTCAGTCCCTTCACTTGAGTACTGAGTATCGATTCTGCATAAAGCTATATTTTTATTTAAAGTCGTGGATAAACAACCACTAGTTATTACACCTACTTGAGATCTTCCAACGTGCACGCAATCACCATGTCCAGCCGCCTCTTTTCCAATAAGTTCTAATCCCACAAGTTTTTTTTGAGGATTTGCTTTTCTTTCTTTCAAAACCTCTTTACCAATAAAATTTTCTTCTTTAGTTTTTAATGGAACAGCAAAACCTATTCCAGCCTCAAAAGGATCTTGTTGACCATCAAATTCATTACCAAATAAAATTAAACCAGCTTCAATTCTAAGTTTGTCTAAAGCTGCAAATCCAGCGGGAATTAAGCCTTCATTTTTTCCAGCTTCCATAAGTTTATCCCAAACGTCAGAGGCATGACTCGGATGACACCAGACTTCGTAACCAAGTTCGCCAGTATATCCTGTTCTTGAAACAATCAATGGAATACCTTGAAGATTTTCAATTCTACAAATAGTAAATCTGAACCATTCCAGCTCATCTATAGATGGTTGTGTTGGTGGAGTAAAAATCATTTTTTTTAATATCTCTCTACTTTTTGGGCCTTGTATTGATACGTTACTAATTTGATCTGTTGAATTTTTTACATTGACCTTAAAGTTTTTCTTTTTAGCTATTTCTTTAAGCCATTCACCACCATATTCGTCTCCACAAATCCATCTAAAACCAGTTTCACTTAATCTCAATAATGTACCATCATCAAACATCATTCCGTTTTCATAACACATCGCAGAGTATACAACTTGACCAACAGCAAGCTTTTTAATATTTCTAGTTAATGTATAATTCATCAATTCCTCAGCATCAGGACCTATAATTTCAAATTTTCTTAAAGCAGATAAATCAATCAAGACTGCTTTTTCTCTACAAGCATTGTACTCTTCAACAACACCATGCTTGGTATAATCATTAGGTAGCCAAAAACCTCTAGCATCAATAAAATTTCTAGTAAGCTTAGAGGTTTTTTCGTGAAAGCCGGAGTTTCTAGTAAGTTTTTTTTCAGAGTCTGTTTTCATTCTAAATGCGAAAGATTTTGAAAATTCTTTTTTTTTGTCATAAGTTCTAACAAAAATATCTGTTGGATTCCATGAATTACATGCATCGATATCACTAGGACAAGCGGTTGTCCCAATCGTTAAATCTTTTAAAGCTCTGAACATTACATAATCTCCAGGTCTTGCATATGACTCATCTGAAATTACTGAATTTAAACCTGTTGCTGAAGTATTAAAAAATAAATTGATAGCCTGCCATCCTTTTTGTTTTTGAACACCATATTTTGCCATTGCATTATTTAAATTTTCAGAGCAATTAGGATGACCAAAATAGCCAGCATCTTCATAATATTTTGAAGTACAAGCCAGATTAAATGTATCATGTTTTCCAACAGTATCTCTTATGACTTCAACTAATGGTTCATGATCGGTGTCGTAAAATTTTGAAAATAAACCAGGACCTGGAAAAGTATTTCCCATAAAAGTCCTCGTTGTTTGCCAATCAAGACCTTTTTCAACTTTCTTATCAAGTTTTTTTGTATCAAACGCCACAAAGTCAGAACATTGTCTGCCCGCTGGACTTATTATTTGAATAAAATCTCCCTCTTTAACTTCGAATGAAATTGCAGTTTGTCTCTCAATATTTTCCTCATAATTTGGCTCATAAATAGGATCAGGAATTATTGATAATTCTTTATCATTAACTATTTTATATCTTTTAATGAATAACGTTAAATCACTTGAAGGATTTTGCTCAGATACCAGCATATTGTTTTGTGGGGCTGCAAAAATAGCGTAGCATTTATCTTTAGATTTTATCTTTATTTTTTCACCACTTGGAGTTTGTTCATCAAACAAAATTGATGATTTTGATTTATTAATATCTAAATTTCTTTTTTTTAATTGCAGGTTTGTTATTAAAGAGCCTTCATCTTTACCTTTAAGCAACTCTTTAATAAAACTTTTTTTACAATTTTCTTTTTGATTTAAAATTCCAAGCTCAGATTTTCCATCTTTATCAAAACAAATGATTTCACAAATTTGATTTCCTTCCTCATTAATGATTTCTATTTCATCATCCGGAAATATTTGCAAACCTGTGAGACCACCAGCGTTAACGACATGTCTTTCAACTCCAGGTGGTAAAACATTAAGACCAGGTTCTTTAATATCTAAAGTAGTTTGCGACATTTTTATAAATCTCTCTACATAATATATATAAATCTTGTAGTTGACTATCATTTTACTTAGGCACATACTGAACGCACTTAATATTAAGAAAGGGGAATAAATGCGAAAAATAATATCTTTAATTTCTGCAGTTATAATTTCAGCAGTAAGTTTTGCTGGTTTATCAAATGCAGATAGCAAAAAACCCATCGTTATCCCAACTCATAACTGGTCAAGTCAAATTGTAATGGCTTACGTTATTGGTGGAATAATGGAAAGCATGGGTAATAACGTTAAATACGTAAATGCTGACTCACAAGCAGTATACGAGTCAATTAGAATTGGTGACGTAACTATCTCACACGAGGTATGGGAATCTGCTTTTGGTAAATCATTTACAACAGCTTTAGATAAAGGTGGTTTACTTGACTGGGGTGACCATGAAGCTAGAACTCTAGAAGATATGGGATATCCTAATTGGGTTGCTGAAAAAGGTTTATGCCCAGGACTACCAGACTGGACTGCTTTGAAAAACCCAGACTGTGCTAAAAACTTTACAACACCTGACTCTCCGAATGGAAAAGGAAGAATGTTAGAAGGTCCACAAACTTGGCACGGTGACTTAATCCCTCAAAGGGTTGACGCTTTAGGTCTAGGAGATCTTTGGTGGGTTAAATTTGCTGGAAGTGCAGATGCACTTTGGGCAGAGTTAGCAGCAGCTGAAAAAGAAGGAAGAGGAACAATTATCTTTAACTGGACACCAAACTTTACTGATGGTGCTGGTTTTACATTTATCGACTTTCCTCCGTACACTGCAGGTTGCAGACCTGAAGATGGTGGAGATGGAAAATGTGGTTCGCCAGATGGTTATTTGAAAAAAGCAGTTAACGCTGATTTTCCAAAAACTCATCCAGATGCAGCTAAGATGTTTAAAAAACTTTCTTTCTCAACAAGTCAAATTGGAGCAATGGCAGCTTTAGTTGACATTGATAAAATGACTCACGAGGATGCAGCTAAAAAATGGCTGAAAGATAACGAGAAAGTTTGGAAAGCTTTTACTAAATAAGGTAAATAGCAATTAAATCTTTAAATCTCTCCCAACTATGTTGGGGGAGATTTTTTTTTAAACAAATTAAAATGATCAAATATTTTTTTACTATACTTATAAGTTTATTATTTTTTAATCAAACGTTTGCAAAAGATGTAAGTATAAATGAAAATATTGATCTCGAGTTTGTTTGTGATTTAGAGAAAAAAATAATTAAAAATTCAGAATTTAATTATCAAACTTTTTTAGCTAAAGATTTAAATGAAAAGGGTTTAGATAGTTTTAAAATTTTATCAAGAAAACCAGAAACACTTTTAATCAAAGGATTATCATCATTTCTCTCAGTTTCATCAAAACTTAATGTCAAAGTAGTCAATAAAGATGTGGTTTTATTTAAATCAATCGATCAAGAAAAAAATTATTCTGAGTCAGGTATTATTACAAGGAAAACAGGTGAATTAATTCATGAAATAACAAAAAATATGAAAAGTGAAAACTCTGAAAAATATATTTCTATTTATTCATGTAATAAAGATGACAAAAAAGTATAATTTTTTTTTAAATAGTTTTGTGTAAAATATTATTATGAAAAAATATCTTTTAACAATAATTTTAAGTTTATTTATCAGCACAATTGCAATAGCGCGAAGCACAGGATGTAAAGAAGGAAATTGTGAAAACGGTTTTGGTAAATGGGTTTACACAGATAAAACTACCTATGAAGGTGAGTGGGTAGGTACTAAGAAAAACGGACAAGGAGTTGAGACATGGCCTAATGGATATATCTACAAAGGTGAGTTTAAAAATAGCGAATGGAGTGGGGTGGGTGTTTTAAAATTTCCTGATGGTTCAACCTATGAAGGTGAATGGGCAAAAGGTTTCATGAATGGCAAGGGGACTTTTACTTGGTCTGATGGCACTCAAAAAACAGGGATATGGAAAAATGGAAAGCTACAAGAATAAATGTCAAAAGAAAATTTTTTAAATAAAATAAAATATTTACCCGAGACTACAAAACAGTTTGGTGGCTTGGTGCTAATAATTCTAATAATATCATTTTCATTTTTTGTTCTTAACGTAATGTTTGGTGGAGGCGATGAACTTGTTAGAAAAATGAAATTAGAAGAGGAGAGGATTGCTCAAGAAAAGAAATTAAGTGAATTAATTTCAAAATTACCCTCAGGAATACTGGTAACTTTTGATGGCACAGATCACTTCAGGTTAACAGACGAAGTTTATGAGCAAGTTTGTAAAGCAACAAAATTAATTCCACAACGTGCGATTATGGGGGCAAACTTTTTAAATTTTAGAGCGCATGAAATTTACACAATTAATGGTAACAAAATAGATGAAACTTTTGTTAAGTGGGATGAGGAGAAAAATAAGTGTTTTGCAGGCTTTACAGTGAGTGGAAATAATGTTGGAGTTGACGAGTCAATTACTGTCAGTGGTGAAGCATTAAGTTTTTTAAGTACCGGAATAGATACAAGGGTTTATTATATTAAAAATTTTTAAGGGGGAAGTAACAATATTATGGATTTAATTTTATCCTAATTTCATATAACTTAATTGAAATTTATGTCTGAGCCAGTAATCAAATGTGAAAATGTGTATAAAATTTTTGGAGCAAATGCTCAGAAGATGCTTCAAGACTCAAATGGAAATGTTGATGCTAAAGTTTTTCAAGAAAATGGTTGCATTGTTGGAGTGAACAACGCTTCTTTTGAAGTTGCAAAAGGAGAAATGTTAGTTGTTATGGGTTTATCTGGCTCAGGTAAATCAACTTTATTAAGATGTATTTCAAGATTGACTGATGCAACAGGTGGTAAAATTTTCATAGAAGGCCAGGACTTATTACAATTAAATAATAAAGATCTAATAGATCTTAGAAGAAATAAAATGGGAATGGTTTTTCAAAGCTTTGCTTTACTTCCACACAAAACTGTTGTTGAGAACATTGCCTTTCCCCTTCAGATAAAAGGGATCAAAACTGAGGACAGTATAAATAAAGCAATGGATATGGTTAAATTAGTTGGACTTGAAGGTAGAGAAAATTATTTTCCTAGAGAACTTTCAGGAGGTCAACAACAAAGAGTAGGTATAGCAAGATCTTTAGCAGTTGAGCCAGATATTTGGTTTTTAGATGAGCCTTTTTCAGCTTTGGATCCATTAATTAGAAAAGAGATGCAAGATGAGTTTTTAAGACTTCAAGATAAATTACAAAAAACAATTATGTTTATTACACACGATTTTGACGAGGCTTTAAAACTTGCTGACAGAATTGCAATTATGAAAGATGGAATAATTGAGCAGTTAGATACACCAGCTAATATTGTTTTAAATCCAGCTACTGAATATGTCAGAAAATTTACTGAAGAAGTACCGAGAGAAAAAGTTTTACTGATTAAGGATGTAATGGATACATCAAAAGATAATTTAGGTGATTTAAAAGTCTCTCAAAATGAAATCATAGAGAATGTTGCAGAAAAAATTCTTACACAGGAAAAAATAGTCGCCGTAGTTGATAACAATAATGAAATTATAGGCTCTATCAATCCAACAAAAATAATCAATACAGTTTTTGGGGGAAGAAAAAATAATAATTAAATTATGGAATATTTAAAAAAATATCCGAAAACTTTTCAGTGGTTATTTTTATTGATCGTATTCTTTGCTTTATGCTTTGCGATTGATGTTCCTGAAACATATAAATTTATTAGGGGTCAAGCAGAATTTGTTAAAGATCCAAATCAAAGTAGTTATGTTTTTTTAGGTAAAGAGGTAAGATATTACGCTTTCGATGTCTTTTGGAGATTGCCTCCATTGCTTGGATGGTTACCCATCTGGATTAATGACTCATTATTTTTCTTAATGAACGAATGGATGCCAATTGAAGTTTGGAATGAAGATACCCAAGAATTTAAAAGTCGGCCTATAGTTTTACAAATTAGTAGAAATTTAACTGCCTTTATGACTTTTTTAATAGAATTAATAAGAGAGATTTTATTGGGGGGTCTTGAAACTATTGTTGCCTTCACCAGTTGGGATTGGATAGATAAAAACCCATGGGCTGAATTACCAGGATTACCTTGGACTATCGTTGCAGCAGGTGCAGCATTACTTTCTTATAAATTAAGTGGTAAAGGTCTAGCTTTGTTTGCAGGTTTAACTATGGTTTACATTTCTATGTTTGGTCAATGGAAACCTTCCATGCAAACACTTTCATTCATATTAGTCGCTGCTCCATTATCTTTTATTTTTGGACTTGGATTAGGAATAGCAGCTTTTAAAAGTAAACGTGTAGAAAAAGCTTTATATCCAATATTGCTAGTGATGCAAACGATGCCACAATATGCTGTATTGGTTCCAGCATTAGTTCTTTTTGGAGTAGGTGACCATGCTGCTGTGATTATTACTATGGTTGTAGCAATACCACCGATGATATTATTAACTCTTTTAGGTCTAAGAGCAGTGCCGCCAGAAGTTATTGAAGCTGGAAGGATGAGTGGATGTAATAATTTTCAATTAATGTTTAAAGTATTAATTCCAACTGCTAGGAGAGATATTTTAATCGGGGTTAACCAAGTCATCATGGTGTGTTTTTCAATGGCAGTTATCTCAGCTTTTATTGGAGCAAAAGGTTTAGGGTTTAATTTATTATTGGCTCTAAACCAATTAAACATTGGACTAGCTTTAGAAGCGGGCTTATGTATAAGTTTAATTGCAATTCTTTTAGATAAAATGTCTTTAGCTTGGGCAAATAAACAAACAGATTATTTTGGTAATCTTACTTTCTATCAAAGAAACAAAAATCTTTTATTTTTTGGGGTTATATTTGTTGTTGGAATAATATTAGCTTACATTGGAACTTTTTTATTTAAAGATACTTTCAATTATTTATTTGAAATTCCACATAACAAAGGAATATCAACTGCTGATTTTTGGAACAAAGGAGTAGATTGGATTTTTGAGACTTTCTTTGTTTATATTAAAGCGTTCAATACGTGGTTGATACAAGATGTACTTCAGCCAATGAGAGCATTGTATTTAAGAATGCCTGCAATCGCTACTATAGTTTTAGTTGTTGGTGCAGGATATTTAATTGGTGGCTTACGTTCAGCATTGGTAGTTTGTGCTTTGACACTTTTTATTGCATTCAGCCCTTGGTGGGATAGAGCTTTGGTTACAGCATATATGGCAACTTTTGGAGTTGTTGTTTCTTGTATCATTGGATTTACAGTAGGAACTTTGTGTTTCCAAAACAAACATTCAGCAAACTTTATGCTGGGCGTTTGTGATATTTTTCAAACATTCCCATCTTTTGTATATTTAATTCCAGTAATGATGTTATTTGGTATAACAGATACTTCAGTACTTATCGCAGTTATAGTTTATGCAACGATACCTGCTACAAGATATACAATCGAAGGATTAAGAAGTGTTCCAGCTGGTCTTCATGATGCTGCAACGATGTCGGGTGTAAATAAATTTCAAAGATTGACTAAAATTGAATTTCCTTTGGCGTTCCCACATATGATGCTTGGTATAAATCAAACAATTGTTTTTGCTTTATTCATGGTAATTATCGGGGCATTTATTGGAACAGAAGATTTAGGTCAATATATATTAAAAGCATTATCAGATAAAAAAGGTGCTGGAATTGGATTAACACTTGGTATCTGTGTAGCTTTCATAGCTTTAATATTTGATAATTTGATTAGAGCCTATGTCCAAAAAAGAAAAAAACATTTAGGTATTGATTAATCTTATATTATTTGTCTAAAAAAGTTTTTGAAGAGTCGTCCATAGCAGTTGCCCATGGCGTATGATGAATAGGAGCAACTGAGCCAGTTACAGGAGATGAAAAAGATTTATTTCTATATGTTAAAATATCTTCTACTTTATGATGTTCCCATTCTTTAAAGTGTTTTCTTATTAACTCAAAATCAATTTTTGGATAATCAGACATTTCATGAAGCTCTTTTGTATACTCAGTTTGAAAATCAATCATTTGATCAGGGTTCTCTAGCTTTTCTTCCATTGCAACCCATTTATTAATATCTTTTTCAACTTCATCATTACTAGGTATTTTGATTTTATTCATAATAACATCTCTTGCGTACCAAGCTTGGCAATCAAACATATTAAATGTATGGAATTGATCTTGCATGCCAAGATATAAAAGTTTGTGATTATCTTGCCAAACCACCCCTTTATATAATTTTGGTGGATAAAGTCTGTTTCTGGTTTTTAATTGTAAATTTTCCTCTAGAAATGGAAAATGATGAAGATAACCAGTGCAAAGAATTATAACATCAGCCTCTTGTTCAGTGCCATCTTTAAAGATTGCTTTTTTTCCTACTAATTTGTCAAGATAATGAACCTCTTTCATTCCATCAGGCCATTTGAATCCCATTGGGTTATGTCTATAACCAATGGTAACACTTTTAGCTCCATATTTATTACACTGAAGTGCGATATCTTCTGCTGAATAACTACTACCCAGTACTATTACATTTTTATTTCTAAACTCTTCTGCATCTCTAAAATCATGAGAATGCATTATTCTTCCAGGAAATGTATCCATTCCTTTGTATTCTGGAATAAATGGAACAGAAAAATGACCAGTTGAAACAACAACAAAATCAAAATTATCTTTTAATACTTTATTGTTAACTTTATCTTGATAACTAAGTTCAAATTTGTCGTTTTTAAAAATAGTATTTATAACTCTCGTGTTAAATTTAATCTTTTTTTTTAAATTTCCTTTACTTACTCTTCCAACAATATAGTTGTATAAAACTTCTCTTGGTGGAAAGGATGGTATTGGCTTTCCAAAATGTTCATCAAAAGAATAATCAGCAAATTCTAAACATTCTTTTGGTCCATTTGACCAAAGATATCTATACATACTGTTAGGTACAGGGTCCCCGTATTGATCAGATCCTGTTCGCCAACTATAATTCCATAAGCCACCCCAATCTTCTTGCTTTTCAAAACAAACAACTTCAGGGATTTTTTCACCATTTTTTTCTGCTAGTTCAAAAGACCTTAACATTGATAGTCCACAAGGTCCTGCACCAATAATTGCTACTTTTGTCATTAATCTACTAAATTAAATAATTAATTCTGTATTTTACTAACAAAATGATGACAATTACAATAAAATAATTATTTGTTATGAAAAATATCTTAGTTATTGGTGGAGGTGCAATGGGCTCTGCATTTACAATCCCAAGTTTAGAAAATAAAAATAATGTTACAATTACTGAGCCTTATAGCAAAAGATTTATTAAAGATTTATCTTCTAAAAAAAAGTTTCATTCTGCTCTTAAGATAAAATTACCAAAACAATTAAAGTTTAGAAAATTTTCTAAAAATTTATTAAAAGAAAATTTTGATCTAATAGTAATAGCCTTAAGTCTTGCAGGTATAGATTTTATTGGCAAAGAATTAAAAGATTTAAAAGTTAAATCACCAATTTTGGTTTTGACTAAAGGATTAAAATTTGAAAAAAAAAAGAATAAGATCTTAACAATTTCAGAACAGCTTCAGAAAAACTACAATCTAAAAAATATTTCAGTACTAAAAGGACCTTGCTTGGCAAAGGAATTAGCCAGAAAAAATCAAACTAGTGTAATTATAGCAAATAAAAATATTAATATTGCAAAATCTATAGGAAGAAAAATTTCTACAAAGTATTATTTAACAGAATACTCCCGGGATGTAGTAGGAGTAGAGGTCTGTTCAGCAATTAAAAATATATATTCAATGATCATTGGAGCTGGTCAAAGCCTTAACTCTTCATCTAATCTATTTCAAAAAGCAGTTCTTGAAATGAGATATTTAAATAGATATTTTAAAGGTAAAGATGAAACAATTCTTGGGCTCGCTGGAGTGGGTGACCTTTACGTTAGTGCTGCTGGTGGGAGAAATAGTAAAATGGGTGGTTTTTTAGGTAAAGGATTTACATTTAATACTGCAAAAAAAAGATTTATGCCTAAAGAAACTGTTGAAGGTGAAGAACTCGCAAGAGAGATCACACCATTTATTTTAAAAAAAATTGATAAGAAAAAAATTCCACTAATGATTAATTTACTTAAGACAATTAAAGAAAATAAAAAACTTAAAATAAAAGTTTAGAATAGACCTTCTATATCACCGTCTTTATTTAGCTTAATAGAGTCAGCTGCTGGTACTCTTGGAAGTCCGGGCATTGTCATGATTGCTCCACAAACAACAACAATGAACTCCGCGCCAGATGATAACCTAACCTCTCTAATTGGTAGCGAATGGCCAGTCGGTGCACCTTTCAGATTTGGATCTGTCGAGAAACTATATTGAGTTTTTGCAACACATATAGGTAATTCACTATAACCAGCTTCTTCAAAGTTTTTTAGTTGATCTCTAATTTTAGTATCTGCAATAACTTCATTAGCTCTATAAATCTCCTTTGCTATGGTTTCTATTTTTTTGAAAAGTGGATTTTTACTTTCATATAAAAATTTAAATTGAGCTTCATTCTTTTCACATAAATCTGTTACATGTTTAGCTAAATCCTTTGTTCCTTCACCACCGTCAGCCCAATGCTTACAAATACTAGCTTTGACTCCTAGCTTTTTACAAAATTCTACTAAAGCATTAACTTCTTTATCAGTGTCTTTTATAAAATGATTTATAGCTACCGCTACAGGTAAACCAAACTTTTTCACATTTTCAATGTGTCTTTCAAGATTTATTAATCCTTTTTTTAGTGCATCTACATTCTCATTCTTTAAATCATCTTTTGCAACACCACCATGCATCTTCAAGGCTCTAACAGTTGCTACTATAACAACGCAATTTGGTTTTAAATTTGATTTCCTACATTTGATATCTAAAAATTTTTCAGCTCCTAAATCTGCTCCAAAACCTGCCTCAGTTACAACATAATCAGCTAGTTTTAATCCAGCTTTAGTTGCAATTACAGAATTACATCCATGAGCAATATTTGCAAATGGTCCACCATGAATTATCGCAGGATTATTTTCCAGTGTTTGTGTAATATTAGGTCTGATTGCCTCTTTAAGTAAAACAGTCATTGGTCCATGCGCATTTAAATCTTTAGCGTAGATTGGTTTTTTTTCTCGAGTGTATGCTACTGTAATATTTCCGATTCTTTTTTCTAAATCTTTAAGATTGTTAGCAAGACAAAAGATAGCCATTATCTCAGAAGCAACCGTGATATCAAAACCATCTTCTCTTGGAAAACCATTAGCAACACCACCAAGATTAATATTAATTGATCTTAAAGCTCTGTCGTTCATATCCATAACTCTTTTCCAAACAATTCTTCTGACATCTATGTTTAATTTATTCCCCCAATAGATATGATTATCAATTAAAGCAGA
>CACBRY010000013.1 GCA_902541825.1 uncultured Pelagibacteraceae bacterium
GGAGGTGTTTGCTGTCCTATGGCTAGGTTTAAAGTTACAATTATTCCAAAATGAACAGGATCAATACCAACTGCATTAACCAATGGCATAACTATTGGAACGGTTAAAATTATTGCTGCAACTGAGTGTAAAAAGAAACCTATAATTAATAAAAATATATTTAAAATTCCTAAAACTGCATATTTATTATTAGTAAATTCAATAATTGACTCAGCAACTTTTTGAGGAATTTGTTCAATGGTTAAAAACTCTCCTAATAAAACAGATGCTGCAACTAATAACATTACTGATGCAGTCTGTATCGCTCCCTCGCAAGCTGACTCATATAGTCTTTTAAAGTCTATCTCTTTATAAATAAAACCAATCACCAAAGATGCTACAACTGCTAAACCAGCTCCTTCTGTAGCTGTTACAACGCCTCCAAAAATCCCTCCTAAAATAATTACTGGTAGTAAAAAGGCTAAAGCTGCATCTTTTGCTGTTTTTTTAACGTTTGGTATATTGAATGTCTCCTCAACAGGAAAATTTTTCTTTCTTGCTGTAACATAAGCTGCCAACATAAGAAAAAATCCACCTATTACTCCAGGAATAATTCCAGCAACAAATAATTGTACAACTGAACTTTGAGACATAACTGCATAAACAATCATTGGTATTGATGGTGGAATAATAATTGCTAAAGATGCTGAAGATGAAGTCACTGCAGCAGCAAATGCGCCTGGGTATCCTTTCTTTTTCATTGCAGGAATTAAAATAGAACCTAGTGCAGCGACATCAGCAACTGCCGATCCAGAAATTTCAGCAAAAAACATTGAGGTTGCAATATTAATCATACTCAACCCACCTTTAATAAATCCAACAAGAGCAGAGGCAAAAGCTATTAGTCTTCTTGAAATACCAGCACTATTCATAATAGAACCAGCTAAAATAAATAGTGGAATTGCAATCAATGGAAACTTCATTGATCCATCAAACATTACGATCGCAGTATCAATTAGAAAACTTGTACCAGTTTTCATAACCATTGCAATAATAGTTGTTACTGCAAGGCCAATCGCAATAGGCACATTTATAGACAACAAAAGTAACAAGACCATAAACATTGTTAGAATTACCATTAAATATCTCCTGTTTGCTCGTTGCCTGTATTTTGTAAAACTAAATTTTTATAATCTTCTGGAATTCTTAAAGTCTCAGATAGAATAAAAAGACATGATGCAATTGGAATTACTGATTGAACAAATGGTTGAGGAACCCATTCTAATGTCACCAGCGTTTCACCTGTTATTAAGGTTAAAACTAAATAACCGTAATATGCTAGTAATATTAAAAAACCATAAACAACTAGCTTAGAAACAACAAAAAAAATTTTTCTTAATGGCAGTGGAAAAGCTTTAAAAATACTTGGTACACTTATGTGAGAACCTTTTAATGCGGCATATGCAGAACCATAATATGTTATCCATGCAAGTTGGACAGCAGCAACTTCATCGTACCAAACTAATGCACTGCCAGCAAAACGAAAGGTAACTCCAAGTAAAACCGTTACTGCTAATGCTACCATCATTATAAACAGTATTAGTTTTAATATTTTTTCGTACGAATTAATAAAATTTTGTAATTTCATATTATATTCAGGCCCTCTGAATGAGGGCCTGATAAGATAATCTAAATTATATTACTTTGCTAAAGATGAAACTTTTTTAACTAAAGCACCACCCGTAGGAACTTCTGATCCAAATTGATCGTAAATCCCTTTACTAGCTGCAATAAAAGCACCTTTGTCCGCTTTGTTTACTTGGACGCCAGCATCTTTAATTACTTTTAATAAAGATTTTTCAAGTTTAGCAGCTTCTTTGTACACAAATTTTTGTGTATCTTGAGCAGCTTTCTCTAAAATATCTTGAACATCTGCAGGTAATTTACTCCAGTGATCCTTATGAACAGTTACATAAGCAGGAGTATAAACGTGACCTGTGATTGATAAATATTTTTGAACTTCTTGAAATTTAGCACTAGCTATTTGAGCATATGGGTTTTCTTGTCCATCCATTGTACCTGTTTTCAAAGCAGTAAATACTTCAGAAAAAGACATTGGAGTTGGGTTTGCACCATACGATTGGAACATTTTAACTCTCCATTTTGATTTAGGAGTTCTTAATTTAATTCCTTTTAAATCACCTGGAGTATTAATTGGTCTAGTATTATTTGTTATATGTCTAAAACCATTTTCCCATACAGCAATAACTTTGTAACCTGTTTTATCTTCAAGGTTTTTAAACATCCCTGGTAAAACATTTTTTTCTACTTTAGCCATGTGTTTTCTATCTTTAATAATAAAAGGCATATCAAAAACACCAAACTCATCATGAATAGAAGCCATTACTGATGAAGGTAACCACATATTAACTGTACCTAGTTTTAGTTTCTGCATTCCTTGTTTGTCTTTTCCAAGTTGAGAAGAGCCAAATACGGTTACTTTACCTTTGTTACCTAATCTCTTATTAGCAAGTTTAGCAAAATGATCAACTGAAGCTGAAAATAAAGAACCTGGTTTACCCACGTGCCCAAATTTTACTTCAACTGAGTTAGCTGCAAAACTTAAAAATAAAGACGAGATCAATACAACGATTATTTTACTTAATTTGTTCATATTTATTTCCCTTAGTTATTATTTATTTAAAATAGGTTACCTAAAATATGAATATAGATCTAGTGAATAAATTAGCTTGATAGAAAAAAATCTAAGAGTTCAAAATGAGAAAAAGTTTCAAATTATTGAATGCTAGCTTGAGATTTATCATCTTTTTTAGACATATCAACCTCAACCCATTCTGTCTTTTTCAGCTCTTTAGTTAGGGCAATTTTTAAAACCTCATCAGCAAATTCAACTGGAGTGATTTTTATCTCATCGATAATCTTTTTTGGCATGTCTACAAGGTCTTTTTCATTTTCTTTTGGGATTAAAACCTCTTTTATACCTGCTCTATGAGCTGCTAATAGCTTTTCTTTCAGCCCACCAATAGGCAATACTTGACCAGTCAATGTTACTTCACCTGTCATAGCCACATCTCTTTTTACTGGAATGTTTGTAATTGATGAAACTATTGATGTAACCATTCCTATTCCAGCAGATGGGCCATCTTTTGGTGTTGCTCCCTCAGGAACATGAATGTGAAAATCTTTTTTCTCAAATAATGGAGGAATAATTCCATACTCTAAGCATTTTGATCTTACAAATGATTTTGCAGCTTTAACCGACTCTTGCATGACGTCACCAAGCTTTCCAGTAATTTGCATACGGCCTTTACCTGGCATTGTTACTGTCTCTATTTTCAAAATCTCTCCACCATATTCAGTCCAAGCTAATCCTGTTACTATACCAACTCTATTTTCAGTCTCTAACTCACCTGATTTAAATTTAGGAACTCCTAAAAAGTCTGGTAGATTTTTTGTGTTAATATTGACTTCTTTTTCTTCTCCAGAGACAACCTTTTTAACTACTTTTCGTGCAATTTTAGAAATTTCTCTCTCAAGATTTCTTACACCAGACTCCTTTGTGTAACTTCTAATTACTTCTTTTATAATATCATCACCCAAATTCATTTCTTTTTCCTTAACACCATTATCTTTTATTTGTTTTGGAAGAAGATATTTATTTGCAATATTTATTTTTTCATCTTCTGTGTAGCCTGCTAATCTAATAACTTCCATTCTGTCTAATAATGGAGGTAAAATATTCAATGTATTAGCTGTAGTCACAAACATCACATCAGATAAATCATAATCAACTTCTAAATAGTGATCATTAAAAGTCGTATTTTGCTCTGGGTCTAAAGCCTCCAATAAAGCTGAGGAGGGATCTCCCCTATAATCATTTCCAACTTTATCTATCTCATCTAAAAGTATTAGTGGATTTTTAGTTCCAGCTTTTTTCATCATTTGGATAATTTTACCAGGTAAAGAACCAATATAAGTTCTCCTGTGACCTCTAATTTCAGCTTCATCTCTCATTCCACCTACTGACATTCTCACAAATTCCCTGTTTGTTGCTTTAGCAATTGACTTTCCTAAAGATGTTTTTCCAACACCAGGCGGACCTACTAAGCATAAAATAGGGCCTTTAATTTTATCCATTCTTTTTTGTACTGCTAGAAATTCAATAATTCTCTCTTTAACTTTTTCTAAACCAAAATGATCTTTATCTAAAACCTCAAGAGCTTTTTTTAAATCTATAACAACATCACTTTTTTTATGCCAAGGAAGATCTATCATCCAATCTAAGTAATTTCTTACCACTGTGGCCTCAGCTGACATCGGGCTCATATTTTTTAATTTTTTTAATTCTTGAAGACATTTTTTCTCAACATCTTTTGGCATTTTAGATTTAAGAATTGCTTTATTTAAACTTGTATTTTCATCTTTGCCGTCCTCAATTTCACCTAACTCTTTTTGGATAGCTTTTAATTGTTCATTTAAATAGTACTCTCTTTGAGTTTTTTCCATTTGGGTTTTAACCCTTCCTCTAATTCTTTTTTCCACTCCAATAATGCTTGTTTCATTTTCCATTATTTTTATGATTGCATTTAATCTTTTTTTAACATCAATAGTCTCAAAAATTTGTTGTTTCTCTGAAATTGTTGCAGTGATATGTGAAGCAATGTTATCTGCTATCTGAGATGGATCTTTTAATTGTTTAATTATATTAATAGTTTCACTAGAAACTTTTTTATTAATAGATGTTAATTTTTCCATTCGTCTTATTGCTGTAACAGCTAATGGATACAAATCTTCATCACCATCGATCACATCATTGTGAGGTGTAAAGTCACAAGTTATAAACTTTTCATTATCTTTAAAATCAATAATTTTTACTCTACGAACACCCTCAACTAAAACTTTTACTGTTCCATCTGGGAGTTTTAAAAGTTGTAAAATGCTACCTTCACATCCATACATAAATATATCTGTTTTCTTAGGATCATCGATCTCAGAATTTTTTTGAGTTACTAAAATAATTTTTTTCTCTTTTTTCATCACCTCATTTAAAGCAGAGATTGATTTATCTCTTCCAACAAAAAGTGGAATTACCATGCTAGGAAAAACCACAATATCTCTAAGTGGCAATAGTGGTGAAGAAGTTTTTACGTCCATAAAATCAATATGGATATTAATATTATTTTTGCAATACCTTTTTACAAGTTATTAGGGTTATTAAGCCGCTGTTGTCTTAGTTGTTTTGGATTTACCATCCTTTTTTGAATGAACAATTATAGGCTGCGACAGACCTTTAGCCGCTGATGAGTCGACTATTACCTCTTCAATATTTTCTTGACTTGGTAAATCATACATAGTTTTAAGAAGTATATTTTCTAAAATAGATCTTAAACCTCTTGCTCCTGTTTTTTTGCTAATTGCTTTAATTGCAATTTCTTTAAGTGCAGAGTCTTTAAATATTAATTTTGCACCATCTAGTTTAAATAACTCTTGATATTGTTTTGTTAAAGAATTTTTTGGTTCTTGCAGTATCTTAATTAAAGATTTTTCATCTAAATCTTCTAGAGTTGCAATCATAGGTAATCTTCCAATAAATTCAGGTATTAATCCATATTTGAGCAAATCCTCAGGCTCTAAGTTCTTCATCCACTCACCAGTCTTTTTATCTTGTATATTCTTTACATCTGCTCCAAAACCAATAGATGTACCTTTATCTCTCTGAGAAATAATTTTATCAAGTCCCGCAAATGCCCCACCACAAATAAATAAAATATTTGTAGTATCAACTTGTAAGAATTCTTGTTGGGGGTGTTTTCTACCACCTTGAGGAGGTACACTTGCAATTGTCCCTTCCATTATCTTTAATAAAGCTTGTTGAACACCTTCACCAGAAACATCTCTTGTAATAGATGGATTTTCAGATTTTCTACTTATCTTATCGACCTCATCAATGTACACAATTCCCCTCTGGGCTTTTTCAACATTATAATCTGCTGCTTGTAACAATTTTAAAATAATATTTTCTACATCCTCTCCTACATAACCTGCTTCAGTCAAAGTTGTTGCATCAGCCATTGTAAATGGAACATCTAAGATTCTAGCCAGCGTTTGTGCTAATAATGTTTTTCCACATCCAGTTGGACCAACTAAGAGTATATTAGATTTTGCAAGCTCTACATTTTTACTTGTTTTATTTTCATAATTTAGTCTTTTGTAGTGATTGTGAACAGCCACTGATAAAACTTTTTTTGCGTGAGATTGTCCGATTACATAATCATCTAGGACTGTACAAATCTCTTTTGGTGAAGGTAAACCATCTTGATGTTTTACAAATGTGTCTTTGCTTTCTTCTTTTATAATATCCATGCAAAGTTCAACACACTCATCACAAATAAAGACAGTTGGACCTGCAATTAATTTTCTTACTTCGTGTTGGCTTTTACCGCAGAAAGAGCAATAAAGAATATTTTTATTATTTGTGTTCATAAAATTTTAAACGAATCAATAAGTCCACTTTATTATAAGTGACTCCTATTAATCAAGTTTTGGATTTTGTAAACTATATGTGGTATTCTAAGATCTTTTCTCTACTACAGAGTCTATAAGTCCAAAAGATTTAGCCGCGTCTGCAGTCATAAAATTATCTCTTTCTAAAGCAGTTTTAATTTCATCCACAGATTTGCCAGTATGTTTAGAATATATTTCATTCAATCTTTTTTTTAATGATAATACTTCATTCGCATGAATTTCGATATCAGTAGCCTGTCCTTGAAATCCCGCAGATGGTTGATGAACCATAATTCTTGAATTTGGAAGTGAAAATCTTTTTCCTTTTGTTCCAGCCGATAATAAAAAAGACCCCATCGAGGCTGCTTGTCCAATGCATAAAGTTGAAATATCTGGTTTTACATACTGCATTGTATCGTAAATACCTAAACCTGCAGTAACAAGTCCGCCGGGACTATTAATATATAAAAAAATTTCTTTTTTAGGATCTTCTGCTTCTAGAAATAATAATTGAGCTGTAATTAATGAAGCTACATTGTCATTAATTTGACCTGTCAAAAAAATAATTCTTTCTTTTAATAGTCTTGAATAAATATCATAAGCTCTTTCACCTTTGTTAGATTGCTCAACAACCATTGGTATTAAGCTACTCATATGTTCTGACAGTTTATTATTCATAAAGTTGATTCGTATTACTTATACAACTTGAGATTACTTTTTGCTAACTTTTTTTGTTTTTTTGGCAGGAGACTTAGTTTTTGGCGTAGTTTTTTTTACTTCTTTTTTTTTAGTCTCAACTTTTTTCTTTGAGGCTTGTTTTGTTCCCTCATCTTGATTTTGAGATTGTTTTAATATTTTTTCGGCTTCCTCTTTCGAAACCTCTTTTTTATTAGACTTAGCTTTCTGTTTAACAAGATTTAAAATTTTTTCCTCATAAACTGTCCCTCTTAAACTAGCTAATGCTGATTGATTTTTTTGATAAAAATCCATTACCATTTTTTCTTGACCAGGCATCATTCTTATTTGTTTTTGAACTTCAGCCTGTAATTCTTGCTCTGATACTTTTATCTGATTTTGCTCACCAAATTCGTTTAATATTAAACCAACTTTAATTCTTTTTTTTGCTATTTCTTCAAAATTATCTTTACTCTTTTTTTTATCTTCATCTGTCATTCCTTGAGATAGAACTTTCACTTCTTCATCAACTAAATTTTGTGGGATTTCATCTACTTTAAATTTCTCTAATTCTTTAAGAATTTGATTTTTTGACAATCTGTCTAGTGAATTCTTATATTCATCATTTATTTGCTTTGAAATTAGGGTTTTCAAATCTTTCAAATCTTTTGCTCCCAAATTTTTTGCAAACTGGTCATCTATTTTTACTTCCTCTGAAATTTTTACCGATAATATTTTACAATTAAATTTTGCTTTTTTATTTACTAACTCTTTTTCAGGAAAATTTTCAGGAAGTATAGCTTCAACAATTTTTTTATCATCTTTTTTTACACCTACCAATTGTTTATCAAAACCTTTTAAGAATAAATCTTTACCTAAGGTTAATTGTGTATTTTTTCCTTCTCCTCCTTTAAATGATTTTTCATCAACGGTAGCTGTATAATCAAAAGAAACTAAATCACCCTCTTTTGCTTTTGTTTCCGGTGGAGCATCTTTAAAGCTTGGTGTATTTTTGGCTATCTCTTTAATTCTTTTTTCAGTTTCGCTCTCATCGATTTTAACGGTGTATTCATCAAATTTAATATTTTCTATAGATTTTAACTCAACTTTAGGAAACTCTGTTACGGAAATTATATATTCTAGATCTTTATCTTCACCATAAGTTTTGAGATCCAATTTTGGTTGTCCTGCTGGTTTTATTTTATTTTCCTCCAAAGCTTTTGTGGTTGTGTCTTTTAAAACTTTGTCTAAAACTTCGCTAAATACTGCTTTACCAAACTGTCTTTTTAAAACTTCTACTGGAACTTTTCCTGGTCTAAACCCTTTTAAATTTACAGTACCTTTAATTTCTTCATATTTTTCATCCATATAAGAATTCATTGTCTTTTTATCAATGAAAACTTTTATATCTTTATTAAGACCTTTTTTATTTTCTACTGTGACTTTCATAATAAATTAATGGTAGGGCGAAAAGGACTCGAACCTTCACAGATTGCTCTATCGGTTCCTAAGACCGACGCGTCTACCAATTCCGCCATCGCCCCACAAATTCAAATGGTTTTATATATGATTGAAACTATTTGTCCAACGACAATTATTGTAAATTATATAATTTTTACTTTATAATATTATTATGATTGTTTCTCCATGTATAAGTATTTGCAAAACTGATCCAAAAACTGGCTATTGCTATGGATGTGGAAGAAATACTGAAGAAAAAAAAATTTGGAAACTTGAGGATACAACTGATGAGTGGAAAAAAGAAAATCTTGAAATTATTCAAAAAAGATTGACTGGTTGGCAATTAGAAAGTTTTAAAGAGTCCTATACTTATAAAATTGAAAATGGTATCTCTCTTTTTAAAAAGAAATTATTAGATGAGTAAAACTACAATCGTAATTATTGTATATGTTCTTGGTCTTATTTTTGGGGCTCTTTTTCTTGATTTGTGGAGTGCTGATACAAATATTATAAAAGGACTGGTGGGACTCGGTTGGACAGCTTTACTTTTAATTGGTTTATTTTTTGCTGAAAAAAATGAAAGAAATTAGATTTTTAATTTCTCTTTTATTAATAATTCTTCCCTTCCAACATCTTAAATCAGAAATAATCATTATGAGTAAATGCGATGATAAACAAGACGAATTTTTAAAAAATGAGTACATCTTAAATCTAGACGAGTTAATCATGACTAGAAATTATGTTTATAAGGAAAAAACATATCAAAAATATCGACTAACCGATTTAAGTACTAAAAAATCAAACTCTTATGTTCGAAATATTTATGAAGAAAATGGTAAAATACTCACTCATAAACACGGATATCCTCAATTTTATACTCAAATTCTTTTTGAAAAAGACAAACAAGAGATTTTCATGAAAACTGTTCTTAATGATGAAGAAGGAATATCTAAAATTTCTTCTTGTAAAAAAATTGAGAAATTTAAAAAAGAAAGTTAACTTTTTTTATTTTTCTTGGAGAAATTTTTTTTTTATCTCCAAATCTATTATTAGTAATGTTGCTTCTATGTTTAGCGTAAGCTTGCTTTTGGGCTTGTTTCATTGCTCGCTTTGATGACATAATATTAAAAATCTATTTTTATACTACCAATTTTATTAAAATTTTTATCTGAAATAACTATTTCACCCGATGAAGGAGCATAATCTAAAGCTTCAGATATTACTACATAATGTGTCACAAAAATTAAATTTTCATTACTTTTGAATTTTTTAACATAATTTTTCAAATCTAACATTTGTTTATTTTTATTATTAGCAAACTTTGCGCTAAAAAAGGAATTTAAGAAATCTTTTGTTTCGAAATTTGTAAAAGCTAATTTAGCAGTCTCTTTACAGCGACACCATTCACTTGAAAAAACTTTGAAAATTTGAACATCATTATCTTTAAAAAAATTTCCAATTTTTTTGGCTTGGTTTCTTCCTTCCTCACTTAAATTTCTTTGGGTATCACAGTTATTAATATCAAAATTTTCAGGATCTCCACCACCTGGTGCATATGCATGCCTAATAAATATAAGTTTATCACCTTTTTTTAGTTCTAAAGATAATTCTTGATTTAAATCTGCTTTAATCGATGAGGGGAAAGTTATAAAAATAATAAAAAAAAATTTTATAAATTTCATTGATGACTATTAAATTAAAAAAAATAAATAATACAATTATTAAATGTAAAAAATGTCCAAGACTTGTTAGTTTTATCAAAAAAATTTCAATACAAAAAAGAAAACAAAATAAGAATGAGAAATACTGGGGAAAACCAGTCCCTGGCTTTGGAGACAATAAAGCAAAATTGATGATTTTAGGTCTTGCTCCTGCAGCTCATGGTGGCACAAGAACCGGAAGGGCATTCACAGGAGATAAATCAGGAAATTTTTTATTTAAAAGTTTATTTTTAACAGGAATTTCAAATCAAGATTTTTCAGAAAAAGCAAATGATAATTTGAAATTACATGATACTTACATAACTAATATTCTTAAATGTGTTCCTCCAGGTGATAAACCAGAAAGCAAAGAATTAAATCGCTGTTCGAATTATTTTGAAAATGAAATTGAAAATTTAAAAAATCTTAAAGTGATCATAACTCTTGGGAAAGTTGCATTTGATAATTGTCTAAAAATTTATAAAAAAAAGTTTATGCTTCAAAAAAAATTTGAATTTAAACACGGAAACAAATATTTATTGCCAGATAATAAAGTTTTGATTGCTTGTTATCACCCAAGCCCAAGAAATGTAAATACAAAATTAGTGACGACTACTATGATTAATCAATTACTTATTATGGCAAAGAAAATAGCTAAATTTTAATAGTATCACAAAAATAAGGTCTAAATTTTAAGTAAATCTTATCAGGTATTTTTACTGGTTTACCTAAATCATTAACAAAAACTAAATGAACTTGTGCTTCAACTATAGTGTCATCACCTTTGGAAATTATTTGATTCATAAAAAAAGATGTTTTAGTGATAGATTTAACAAAAGATCTGATAGTTAGTTCATCTTCAAGACTTGCAGGTTTTTTATATTCAATGTTGCAAGCTTTTACTATGATTAGTGAACCAAAATCCTTTTTCACCTTTTGGTTACTGAACCCAATTGAATGGAGAGCTTCTGTTCTGGCTCTCTCTAAAAACTTTAAATAATTAGCATAATATACGACGCCTCCAGCATCAGTATCTTCATAGTAAACTTTTAAAGTATGAAAAAAATTTTCATGCATAATATAATCATATCAAAAAAGTAAACTATTTAATAGAAACTAAGGTATAAGTATTTAATGAATATATTTGTAATTTGGTTGGTAATGGTTATTGCGTGGAACTTCGGCTATCCACAAGCTAGTCCTTTGGAAGATGTAATTGTAGCTGTTATTCTATCTTTATTTAATATTTATTTAAAAAAATATCTCAAATTCTAATTATTGAGATGAAAAATATATATTTTGAAAATAAGCTATAGATTTCATCTTTGAGTTATCAGTATCAGACATAATAGCAAGTCCATCAAGCTCATTAATATCTAGATCGTGTAATCTTTTAAAATCCTCTTTAACATTGGCTTTTACTGTTACCCATTCATTTAGGTTATCTTTTGTACTAGCTAAAACATTGTCTATCGATTTTTTTGTATATGGACTTGGAAAATTTGCCCCAACTTCATTATTGCTTGAGAAAACATAATTAATTGCTCTATTTGATAGTGGTGTAGCTCCAGTTTTTTTAATCACAAAAACTCTTGCAGCAAAATCATGCCCTTTTTTCGTATTTTCTTTAATTCCTGACAGATCTTTCTCAATTTTCCAAGTTATGTTTATAAACGGGGTCTTATCTAAGTCTATCTTGATCTCTTTTCCAAGGCCAGAAGCAGCATTATCAGCAACCGATTTCAAATAATTTCCGTTATCATTTGTTCCAACGGTATAAAGTGTTTTATTGTCAGCCCCTCTTACCTTTCTTACTTTAAGTTCTGCGAGCTCTGTTTCAGTAAAATTAAAGACTCGTAATTCATCTGCTAAAGATAAGTTAATAGATAAAATTGTGATGATTAAAATATTTAATAAAATTTTCATAAAAAATTAAAAAAAGTTCTTAATACATTATTTAGACAAAATTTAAACATTCAAAATTCAACATTCGGTTCTATATAAATAATATGAAGACAATATCCGCTTTTATACTCTTAATTTACTGGTCTATAATGATTTTTGCACCAGTGATGTCCAAAGACATCAAGTTTAGTAGAGCTAAAATTAATAATATCAAAATAGTTGAACAAAAACCAAGAAGTTAGTAAGTCGAACGACCACCACTAATATCAAAGACTGCTGCTGTTGAAAAAGTGTTTTCCTCAGAAGAAAGCCAACAAATTAATGAGGTAAACTCTTCAACTTCCAGAAATCTTCCTCTGGGTACTTTTGATAGCATTTTTTGAACATGCTCTTTGGTCATTTGATCTAAAATCCTAGTCTTTGCACCCGCTGGAGTGACTGCATTTACAGCTATATTCCTATCTGCTAGCTCTTTACCTAATGATTTAGTTAAACCTATCGCTCCTGCTTTTCCTACACTGTATGCACTAGCATTAGCATTTCCATCTTTTCCAGCTACAGAGGCTACATTTACAATTCTGCCATAATTATTTTTGATCATGTTTGGCACTATTGACCTGCAACAATTAAACGTTCCCATTACATTGATTTCTACAACTTTTTTCCACATCTCAATGTCATATTCCCACAGAGTAGCTGTGGGACCAGTTATGCCTGCATTGTTTATTAAAATATCAATATTAGAATTTTTTGTAATCTGCTTAACATTTTTTTCAACTTCATCATAATTAGATACATCGACAGTATTGGAGCTCAAATTTGGGTTATCTATTTCTTTAACGGCTGATTCTATAGCTTTTGAATCGTTATCCCATATAATCACCTTTGCACCCGA
The DNA here is from genome assembly GCA_902541825.1 of uncultured Pelagibacteraceae bacterium. Lineage (GTDB taxonomy): Bacteria > Pseudomonadota > Alphaproteobacteria > Pelagibacterales > Pelagibacteraceae > Pelagibacter. Next base: position 13,141 of record CACBRY010000013.1, read on the forward strand.
TTTTAAAAAACGTTTCGTAATATCAAAACCAAAACCTTGTGCACCTCCTGTTACAATTGCCGTTCTATTTTTGAAATCAAAGTTAATTTTTTCCATTTTTTTATTTTCGTGTTAATAAATAATAAGTAAAAGCCGCCACAAAGGCTCCTATAATCCAAGAAAATGATTGGAGGAACATTAGATTAGTATTCCAAATAGTTGAAGCTGAAAAAATAAAACCCAAAATTACAGAGTAAACTGCTTTTATATGCCATCCACCACTATAATAATAAATCCCATTGTCCTCCAAAGAATAAATATCTTTATTATCTAATTTACTTTTTTGAATATAATAAAAATCAAAAATTATTATTCCAAAAAGAGGTCCAAAAAAAGCTCCAAATGTATCAATAAAAGACAAAGCACCAACCTGGCTTAGAAAAGTTAACCAAAATATACCTATAATAAAGCCTATGATAGTGATTATAAAGCCAGCGCTTTTAATAGATAAAGAAAAAGGTAAAAAATTAATTAAAGTATATTGAGATGGAATAAAGTTTGCTATTAAATTTGTTGAAGCAGAGGCAATAATTATAAAAATTAAAGCTAAAACAATCAGAAACAAATTATCTATCTTTCCAAGAATATCTGTAGGATTTGTCAATATTCTAGAAAGATTTTCTGGATCTTGTTTTAAAAAAGCATCCATGCCTGAAACTATAAATAAAGCAGCAAAGGAAAAAATTATCAAATTTAATATTAAAGTTAGATTTCCTTTTTTGAGCTGACTTTCACTTTTTACATACCTTGAAAAATCCCCAAAACTTAAAATTATAATCGAAAAATATGCAAATACCGTGCTAGTGACTGTTATTAATGGCACAAAATTATTTTTATTCAGAAAATTTTCTGTATTTAATAAATTTAAAAATGCGCTAGACGTCAATTTAACATCACTAAGTAATACGGATAAAAAAAACAATAATATTCCAAGATAAACTGTAATTGCTGAAAAAATAATAATCTTTTTATTCATGTTCATTCCAACACTAAATAAAAATCCTTGAAAAATTATTGCTATGATAATTGCAATCCAATCAATTAAGTTCATTCCCAAAAAGAATAAAAGTAATACTTGATGATCAAGTATTGCGGGTTCTATAGAAAAAATTGCTATTCTGATCAAATAACTAAATGCTTTCGACAAAAAATATGTTTGAATACCAAATAGAAAAATACCAACTAAAAATCTAAGTAAACCAAAGTATTTTGCTCCAATAATACCTAATGAAGGTCGTAATAAAACAACAAAGGGTAGTCCATATTTTTGAGAAGGCTTTCCAATCAAGTTCGAAAATAGATAGACTAGAAGAGTTCCAAATATTGTTCCAAAAAATACAACAAAAGTATTTAGGTTGTAGATTACATATAAAGAGGCGATTAATGAAAAACCTATAACACTCTGAATATTTACTCCCCAAAAACAAAATAAAACCCTCCAATCCCAATTTTTATCATTAGGATTAACTGAAACTAAATCCCAATTAGTAAGATTTTTTTTTAAATTTTGAGGACTCACTTAGACAATATAAAACTTAAAGTTTCTACTGTCCATATAAGAGAGTTGGTAACCAAAGAGCAATTTTAGGAAATATTATAATTAATACTAAACCAATGACTTGTAAGACCATAAATTGCATCATTCCATAATAGATGTCTTTAAGATCCCATTCTGGAACAACTCCTTTTAAAAAATACGCTGATAAAGCTACTGGTGGAGATAGCCAGGCAGTTTGTAGATTCACTGCAACTAATATTGCAAACCAAGTTAAATTAAATCCTAGTGCTTCCACCAAAGGTAAGATAATAGGGACTATTATCATTACAATAGGAACCCATTCTAATGGCCAGCCTAATAAAAAGATCATAACCATTATCATTGCTAAAATTAAATACTTGTTCATTTCTAGTCCTAATAAAAATTCAGTTAGCAAAGTTGGTGTTCCTAGTCTTGCAAAAACTGCACCAAAGAAATTTGAAGCTGCAACTAAAACCATAATTAAAGCTGTTATTTCTAAAGTTTTTACCAAAGCTTCTTGTAATTTAGACAGTGATAATTTTTTATAAGCTAAAGAGAGAAGTAATGCTCCCATTGCACCACATCCTGCTGCTTCAGTTGGAGTCGCAAATCCAAATAATATACTACCCAAGGCTGCAAAAACTAAGGCTGCAGGAGGAACCAAGCCAAGGAAAAACTCGACCCAAACTTCTTTCATACTGGCAGCTCTCATATCATCTGGTAATACCGGTCCTAACTTGGGATTAATCATACATCTTATTGTTGTGTAAGTTGCATATAAACTTGCAAGAAGTATTCCTGGTAAGATTGCAGCAGCAAATAAATCTATAACTGGGATTTCCATTATAGGACCCATGACAACAAGCATAATGCTTGGAGGAATTAAAATACCCAGGGTTCCACCTGCAGTGATCGTACCTGCTGCTAGCTTAACGTCATAACCTGATCTATTCATTGATTTAGCAGCCATGATGCCAAGAATAGTTACTGATGCACCTACAATACCTGTGGCTGCAGCAAAAATTACTGAGACAAACAAAACTGCGTAATATAGCGAACCCTTAACTTTCGCTAACATTAATTGAAAAGCTGAAAATAATCTTTCCATTAATCCAGCTTGTTCCATCATTATCCCCATAAACACAAAGAGTGGCACAGCGGCAAGAGTTTGCTCAGTCATTACCATGGAAAATTGAAGTGTCATCAAATAAAAAACTAATTTTCCAAAACCAAGGTATCCAAAAACAAATCCTAAAAATATCAAAGTGAATGAAATTGGAAACCCTACAAAAATTGCAAAAAGCATTACACCAACGAGAATAAAACCTAAAATTGCTGGATCAATTAACTCAGCTATCATTGTTTATTATCCTCTCCTGGCCACTCACCTTTTTTAGCTGCCCAGTAACTTTTAAGTAATTCTGAGAAACCTTGAATAAGTAAAAAAATAATTCCGACTAATAAACAAGTTTTTATAGGCCACATGAAAGGCATCCATGTGGTATCCATACCTCTTTCACCTCTTCTAATAGACTCTTCTACAAACCCAATTGTCATGTAAAGAAAAACCAAAAGACCAGGAAAGTAAAATAATAAATATAGCCAAAAATCTATCAAACCTTGAGTTTTTGTTTTGAAATTTCTATATAAAAAATCTGCTCTGATGTGTACACCTCGAGAAAGCGCGTAAGCAGCTCCTAACATAAACAACGCCCCGTAAAGGAAACGGCTAATGTCATAAGCCCAAATTGTGGGTGCTAAAAATAGTTTTCTTGCAAGAACTTCATAAGTCATTGCAAATATTAGTGGCATCAATATCCAACAAACAATATTACCAATCCACTTACTAAATTTATCAATATTAATAATAGATTTTGCCATCCATGATGGCATATCAGTTGGCATTTTTCCTGATCCACCTCGCCTTTCGGCAATCATTTCATCTGAGATATCTAATTTACCAGGTTCTTCTGCCATAAAATTCTAGTTAAAAAAATTAGAGCGGACTGTAAAAGTCCGCTCTAAAAAATCAAGATTAATTACTGATTACTTTAATGTTGCAGCGTGAGCCATTCCTAGCTTCGCATTAGACATTTGAGCACCGCTCCAGAAAGGAACAGCAACATCAGCAAAGTTTTTCATTGAAGTATAAACTTCATTGAAGAATTTGTTCTTCTCTGCGTTTTTATTCAATGTAGCTTTTGCAGCTGCCATGTACTCTGTAAAGTAGTCTGATGGAGTATCTTCTAATTTTACCCCATGTTTAGTAGTAAGTTCTTGTAATGCTTTTCCATTTTCATAGATTCTGTAACTTAAAGATTTAGCTAATGAAGCATTAGCTGCAACTTCAAGAGACTTTTTTTCATGAGCACTCATAGCATTATAAGTTTTTCCAGTAATGTAAAAGTCAGCATTTACTACTACTTGGTGTAAACCTTGTAGATAATAGTGCTTTAATACTTTTTGGAAACCAAATGTTAAGTCTGGTTTAGGACAACACCACTCAGCAGCATCAATAGTTCCTGCCTCAAGAGCTGGTAGAATATCTCCACCACCCATTGCAACAGATGCTATACCAATGTCTTTGTATGTTTGTCCTGGAATTCCTGGAGGAGTTCTGAACTTATATTTTCTAAAGTCAGCCATATCTTTAATTGGTTTTGGAAACCAACCTAAAGCTTCTGGACCAACTGGTTGAAGCATAAATCCTTTGATATCTCTTCCCATTTCTTTCCAAAGTTGGTCGTATAATTCTTTACCACCACCATATTGAAACCATGATAGAAACGCTAAGTTGTCGATACCGACTCCACCACCAGCTACTGGCGAACCAAATAACATAGCAGCAGGGTGATCACCTGACCAATAGTGTGTCCATGCGAAACCACAATCAATCAATCCTTTATCAACAGCATCTAGAGTTTCTTTAACTCCCACAACTGCACCAGCTGGTAAAATTTCAAATTTTAACGAACCAGATGTAAGTTCTGTTACTGTATCAGTAAAGTCCTTTAACATTTTAACTTCATCAGCTTTAGTGTTAAGAACTGTCTGACATTTTAGTGTTTTTGCAGCATTAGCACTAGATGCAAATCCAAGTACCAAAACAGTTGCAAACAACATTGAAATGATTTTTTTCATTATATTTCCTCTTGTTAGTTAAATTTAACGACAACATACAATCAGAAAAACAAAGGTCGTACAAGTGACAATTGATTAATATGAGTGTAAAGATGAACAAATGAGATTTATAAAAAAAACTTTTCAACTATAGATGGAAAACTTTGATTTTATAATTTTAGGAGCTGGATCTGCTGGATGTGTTTTGGCAAATAGATTATCTGAAAATCCAAAAAATAAAGTTCTCTTAATTGAGGCTGGCGGTAAAGATAATTATCCTTGGATACACATACCAGTTGGTTATTTCAAAACAATGCATAATCCTTCGGTTGATTGGTGTTATAAAACTGAGCCTGATGAAACAATGAATAATCGATCAATTCGTTATCCTAGGGGGAAAACTTTAGGAGGAAGTTCAGCTATTAATGGTTTGCTATATATAAGAGGTCAAAGTAGAGATTATGATGTTTGGCGCCAACTGGGTAATACTGGTTGGGGTTGGGATGATGTTCTTCCTTACTTTATTAAAGCTGAAGATCAAGAACATGGTAAAGATGATTACCATGGAGTTGGAGGGCCTTTGTCTGTTTCAGATCAAAGAATTCAATTACCGCTGTTAAATGAATTTCAAAATGCAGCGGAAGAATTTGGTATTCCAAAAACGAAAGATTTTAATACTGGTGATAATCATGGGTGTGGATACTTTCAAGTAACTGAGAAAGATGGATTTAGGTGTAGTACTGCAGTTGGATATTTAAACCCGGTTAAAAATAGAAAAAATTTAAAGATTATTACTCATGCTCATGTAAAAAAAATTAATTTCGAAAATAAAACTGCTAAAAATATTGAGTACTGGCAAGAAAATGCTCTAAAAAAGGTTGCAGCTAACAAAGAAATAATACTCTCATCTGGATCAATTGGATCACCTCAGATTTTACAAACTTCTGGAATAGGTAATTCAGAAAAATTAAAAGACCTTGGTGTAACTATGGTGCATGAACTAAGGGGAGTTGGGGAAAATTTACAAGATCATTTAATGTTCAGACCAATTTACAAAGTTAATGGACTTAAATCATTAAATAAAAAAGTGAATAGTTTATTTGGTAAATTAATGATTGGTCTAGAATATGTTTTTAATAGGAGTGGACCAATGACAATGGGTGCTAGTCAAATGTGTATGTTTGCTAAGAGTGATCCTTCTTTAGAATTGCCAGATCTTCAATGGCACGTGCAACCAATGAGTATGGACACTTTAGGTGCTACAAAAAACCATGACTTTCATGCATTCACACCCACTGTTTCAAATATAAGACCAACAAGTAGAGGTCACGTAAATATTATTAATAAAGACTCAAGAATTTATGCAAAAGTAAAACTCAACTATCTTTCAACTGACCATGATCGTATGGTTGCTGCAAAAGGTTTGAAACTTACAAGGAAAATAGTAATGGAGTCTGAAACTTTTAAAAAATATAAACCAGAGGAATATAGACCTGGTATTGATATTAATGACGATGAAGAACTTGTAAAAGCTGGATCAAACTATGCGCAAACTATTTTTCATCCAGTTGGTACATGTAAAATGGGACAAGATGATATGGCAGTAGTTGATGAAACTCTTAAAGTAAAGGGTTTAAATAATTTAAGAGTAATTGATGCCTCAATAATGCCTAATATAACTTCGGGTAATACTAATGCACCTACAATTATGATTGCCGAAAAAGGTGCTGATATGATACTTAGAAGTTAATGCCCACTGATTTTATTACTCCAGAACAAATTACAATTTTAACACAAATCATTTTAATTGATCTTGTTTTAGCAGGAGACAATGCGATCATAATTGGAATGGTTGCATCAAAATTTCCTTTAGAACAAAGACGAAAAATTATTTTTTGGGGAATAGGTGGAGCAGTTGTCTTAAGGATAATCTTAACTTTATTGACTGCTTATTTATTACAAATTACAGGTTTAAGGTTAATTGGAGGTGTTCTTCTTCTCTATATTGTCTACAAACTTTATGCAGATGTCATAAAAGGTTCTGATCACGAAAGCGATATAAGGGTAGATAATTCCAGTTTCCTAAAAGCTATTTGGACAATCTTATTAGCTGATTTTACTATGAGTTTAGATAATGTTTTAGGAGTTGCAGGAGCAGCAGGGGACCATTATTACTTATTAATTTTTGGTCTAGTTTTATCAATTGTGCTAATGGCAACAGCAGCAACATTAATATCAAATTGGATAAAAAAATATAAATGGATTGCTTGGGCAGGATTATTGGCAATTTTAATTGTTGCTATTGAATTGATTTATACTGATATTAAAATATTATTTTTATGATGTATCTGAAAAATTATAATTTAAAGAATAAAACTGCAGTGGTAACTGGAGCTGGAAAAGGACTTGGTAGAGCATGTGCTATAGCGCTTGCTGAAGCTGGTGCAAATTTGATCATCATAAGTAGAACAAAAAAAGATTTAGATGAAGTTTCAAAAAAGATAAAAAAAATAAAGTCTAAATGTAAATCTTATGTATGTGACATCACATATTACAATCAAATTAAAGAGATAATTAATAAACAGTCAAAAATAGACATACTGATTAACAATGCAGGCAATAATATTCCAGAACATTTTACCAAAGTTAAAACAAAAAATATGGAATATTTGGTTAAGATAAACACTATGGCAACTTTTAATCTTGCTCAATTATGTGCTTTAAAAATGATTAAGTCCAAAAATAGAAAAAAAATTGGCGGTGCTATTGTAAATATGTCTTCTCAAATGGGTCATGTTGGTGGTCCTATTAGAAGTGTTTATAATATGACAAAATTTGGTTTAGAAGGCTTAACCAAAGGAATGTCGATTGATCTAGCTAAATATAATATAAGGGTAAATACTGTTTGCCCAACTTTTGTTGTTACTCCAATGACAAGTAAATTTTTGAAAAGTAAAAAGTTTAAAAAAGAGGTTTTGGGCAATATTCCTTTGGGAAAATTTGCTGAACTTTCAGATGTAGCAAGCGCAGCTGTATTTCTTGCATCTGATGCAGCGTCAATGATTACTGGAACTTCTTTATTAGTTGATGGCGGATGGACAGCAAAATAATACTAAGATTATTTTTTTTAATAATCTTTTTTATATCAACTCATTCAAATGCTATAGAGTTTAAAGGAAAATTTTTACAGGGTCATTATATCATAGGAATAACTGACCCCTCTTCTAAAATAATTATAGATAAAAAAGAAGTGAAAGTTTCTGAGGATGGTTATTTTGCTTTTGGTATCGATAGAGATAGAAAATTTGATTTAACTATTACTAAAATTACAAACGGAAAAATTGAAAAAATAGTCAAAAAAGTTCTCAAAAGAAAATACAACATTCAGAGAATAGACGGCTTAGAAGAAAGTAAAGTTACACCACCTGAGTCAGTTTACAAAAGAATAAAAGAAGAAAACAACAGAATTGGGAAAGCTAGAGCTATCAATTCTGATTTACCTTTTTTTAAAAACCAATTCATTATGCCTGTAAAAGGAATTATTAGTGGTGTTTACGGAAGCCAGAGAATTTTAAATGGTAAACCAAAGTGGCCTCACTATGGAATTGATATAGCGGCAAAAAAAGGAACAATAATTAAATCATCGGCATCTGGGGTTGTGACAATGGCTGAGGATGATCTTTATTATACTGGCGGTACAATTATAATGGATCATGGACACGGGATTTCAACAATTTACTCTCATCTAGAAAATGTGATGGTATCTGTTGGTGACCAAATTAATCAAGGAGATATCATTGGTACGGTTGGATCAACTGGTAGATCTACAGGCCCTCACCTAGATTTTAGGGTAAATTGGTTTCAAACTAGACTTGATCCAATGTCTTTATTGAATTAGCAAAATTTATCTAAATGATGACTAGACTTAAAAATTTTTTGTCAAAGAGTAAATGGGGTAAATATATTTTAGTAGGAGGATTTACTTTTTTTTTAATAAAAGGTTTGGTTTGGTTGATAATCTTCTTTATAGCTGGTTTTAGTTTGATAAACTTTGGATCATAAATTATAGTTTATTAATTAAATAAAAAAAATAATTCAAAATTATGAGCACATTAATAGAAACAACTTCAAATAAATTAGTAAAAGCTTTTCTTAAAAATAAAATTATTGCACCATTACCTAGAAGATTTACAAAAAAACTGACTGAGGCAAACAAATTCAGAATGCTTTGTGAGAGTAAAGTTAAAAAACCCATAATTGGTTATAAAGCTGGAGGAACTGGAATTCCAGTAATGAAAAAGTTAAAGGAAAAAGAGCCATTTTATGCATCGGTTTATAAAAATAATTTTTTGAAAAGTGGTAAAAGTGTCAAGATTAGTAAAACTACTTTTGGCATTGAGTTAGAGGTTTGCTATCTAATTAAAAGATCTTTTTTTAATTCAAAAGGTGCAATTACGATGAGGAATATTTCGAAATTTATTTCCCATATGGCTCCTTGTATAGAAATCGTTGGTTACAGACAAAGAAAAAAAGGGATAACTTCGTTTGGAGATTTATGTAGTGATTTTGGAGCTAATGTAAAATTTTTGATCGGTCAAAAGAAAAAATATAGAAAAATTAACATTGGAAATTTAAAAACAAATATTTCAAACAAAAAAACAAAACAGAATATTAATGGTAATACTAGTGCTGTTTTTATTAATCCATTAAACTCATTAAGGTTTGTTTTAAATAAATTAAAAAAAGATAAAGTTAATCTAAATAAAAATTTTTATGTATTTACTGGTTCAACTGTAGGAGTTGTTCCGATAGGTAAAGGTCTTTATCAAGGTAAAATCGATAAGCTCGGTTCTGTTAAAACAATAATAAGATAAAAGTGAAAACATTAATATTATTATCTTTAGTAATTATTATTGCTTGGGTTTTGTTCAGGCCAATAACGAAAAAAGAGTTAGATCGATATAATGGTAAAGATAATTGGCCTATGGATTTACATTAAGAATTCAAAGAAGACTGCTTTTTCATATCTTCTTTTTTAATTCCAGCAACTTTTACAGGTGCTTTCATCGCATCTCTTCTGAATGGTTCACCTAATTCTTGATTAAGTATTACCTCAATAAATGTTGTAATGCCTTTCTTTTGATCCTCACATGATTTTTTGAGTGCCGCAGTTGTCTCTTCCATAGTTTTAACAGTTACACCTTTTAAACCACATGCATCGGCTACTTTTGCATAACTTAAATTAGGATCTAATTCAGTTCCTATAAAATTATTGTCATACCAAAGGGTAGTGTTCCTTTTTTCTGCACCCCATTGATAGTTTCTAAAGATAACCATTGTAATTGCTGGCCATTCTTCACGAGCACAAGAACTCATCTCATTCATGCTTATTCCAAAAGCTCCATCTCCCGCAAAACCAATTACAGGTGTGTCTGGACATCCAATCTTTGCTCCAAGTATTGATGGAAAACCATAACCACATGGACCAAACAAACCTGGTGCTAAATATTTTCTTGGTTTTTCAAAAGTTGGATAAGCATTTCCTATTGCACAATTATTCCCAATATCACTTGAGATAATTACATCTTCAGGCATTCCAGCTTGAATTGCTCTCCAAGCTTGTCTTGGTGACATTCTATCTTTATCTCTCTCTCTTGCTTCTTTGTTCCAGACTGTTCCTTCATCATCATCTTCATGATCTAGACTAGATAATTTTTGTAACCATGCAGATTTTGTTTGATGAATTAAGTCTTTTCTTTTTTGTCTATCCGTATCACCTGCATTAGATGATAACTTATCAAATATTTGTTTTGCAACTAATTTTGCATCTCCGCTTATTCCGACAGTTACTTTTTTAGTTAAACCAATTCTATCAGGATTGATATCAACTTGGATGATGCTTGCTTTCTTGGGCCAATAATCTATGCCATAACCTGGAAGTGTTGAAAATGGATTTAGTCTTGTTCCTAAAGCCAAAACAACATCTGCTTTTGAAATTAATTCCATTGCAGCTTTTGACCCATTATATCCTAAAGGTCCTACAGCTAAAGGATGACTTCCTGGAAAACTATCATTGTGCTGATAACCAGAACAAACTGGAGAGTCTAATTTTTCTGCAAGTTTTTTTGTTTCTTCAATTGCACCACCGATTACAACTCCTGCACCAGATAAAATAACTGGAAATTTCGCATTTGATAAAAGTTTTGCAGCTTTATCTATTGCCTCTGCTCCTCCACCTTGTCTTTCTAATCTTACTATTGGTGGTAATTCAATATCGATAACTTGCGTCCAATAATCTCTTGGAACATTAATTTGCGCCGGCGCTGAACCTCTTATTGCTTTTTCAATTACTCTATTTAAAACTTCAGCCATTCTTGATGGGTCTCTAACCTCTTCTTGGTAACAAACCATATCTTTAAATAAATTCATTTGCTCTACTTCTTGAAAACCTCCTTGACCCATAGTCTTATTTGCTGCCTGAGGTGTTACTAATAATAATGGTGTATGGTTCCAGTAAGCAGTTTTAATTGGGGTTACTAATCCAGTGATGCCTGGCCCGTTTTGTGCAATGACCATAGACATTTTACCTGTAGATCTTGTGTAACCATCAGCGATTAGTCCACCATTCGTTTCATGAGCTACATCCCAAAAAGTAATACCTGCATCAGGAAAAATATCAGAGATAGGCATGAATGCTGAACCTATTATTCCAAAAGCATGTTCGATGCCGTGCATTTGTAAAACTTTTACAAAAGCTTCTTCTGTTGTCATTTTCGTCATTAATAGAACCTTTCTAATCTAGCAAATGTAATAATTTTTTATAAAACTATTTCTTAATTGTCGCGATTAATATATAAGATTTTTGAAAATTCAAACAAACAAATCGACACGATATAATGGCTACTGACATCATAATTCACGATAAAAAGGATAATGTAGGGGTTGTAGTAATCGAAAAAATAACACCAAAACAAGACTGTAAATGCTGGATTATGGAAGATGATAGTTCAACAGATATTCAATCAATGGATGAAATACCATTGGGTCATAAAATTGCTATGACGGACTTAAAAGAGGGAGACACAATTTTAAAATATGGTCACGACATAGGAAAAGTTGTTAAATCCATAAAAAAAGGTGAACATGTACATGTTCATAACGTTAAAACAAAAAAGTGGTAAATTGATGGAAATTCCAAAAAGTTTTTTAGGTTACAAAAGAGAAAATGGAAGAGCCGGAACTAGGAATCACGTAATTATTTTACCAGTAGATGATATTTCAAATGCTTGTGCTGAAGCAGTTGCAAACAATATAAAAGGAACTATCGCATTACCTCATTCATATGGACGATTACAATTTGGAGCAGATTTAGAATTACACTTTAGAACAATGATAGGTACAGGAAGCAATCCAAATGTTGCTGCTGTGATTGTAATTGGTATTGAACCAAAATGGACTAAAAGAATTGTAGATGGAATAGCAAAAACTGGAAAACCTGTGGAAGGTTTTCATATTGAACGAACAGGTGATATTGGAACAGTTATGAAAGCTTCCAAAAAAGCACAAGAATTTGTCATGTGGGCTTCAGAAAAACAAAGAGAGGAATGTCCAATAAGTGATTTATGGATTTCGGTAAAATGTGGAGAATCAGATACTACTTCAGGTCTTGCGTCAAATCCTACAGTTGGAAACTTAATGGATAAACTTGAGCCACTTGGTGTTCATTTATGTTTTGGTGAAACTTCAGAACTAACTGGTGCTGAAAAAGTTTGTGCAACTAGAGGTGCTACAAAAGAGGCTTCAGATAAATTTATGAAAACTTGGAGTGCATATAATGATTTTATTCTAAAAGAAGCAACGGATGATTTATCGGAAAGTCAACCAACTGCTGGAAACATTGCTGGAGGCTTAACGACTATTGAAGAAAAAGCGTTCGGAAATTTTCAAAAAATTGGTGATTGTAAATTTATAGATGTTTTAGAGCCAGCAGAAGAACCAAAGAAAGGTAAAGGATTATACTTTATGGATACTTCTTCAGCTGCAGCAGAGTGTGTAACGCTACAAGCAGCAGCAGGATTTAATATTCATCTGTTTCCAACTGGGCAAGGTAATATTGTTGGAAATCCAATAGAACCAGTCGTTAAATTAACTGCTAATCCATTGACCGTTAAAAGTATGGGTGAACACATTGATTGCGATGTATCAAAAATTCTTTCAAGAGAAATGAATTTATCAGAGGCGGGAGATAAACTTATTGAGACAACTCTTAGAGTTGCTAATGGAAGATTAACTTGTGCAGAAGCTTTAGGTCATAAGGAATTTGTTATGACTAAACTTTATAGAAGCGCATAATCACTTTATAAAAGATGGTCTTAAAAGATTACTTGGTGTTAATACCAGGTATTATACTTGCATTTATTCTCTACTCTCTTTCTCAAGGTTTTAATAATATTATTGGTATTGAACTTTTAGGATATAGCAAAAGCCCAATCTCTACAGCGATGATAGCTATTCTACTAGGAATTTTTTTTGGAAATTTTTTTAAAATTCGAGAAAGTTTTCAAAAAGGATTAGATTTTAGTAGAGACTATATTTTAAAACTTGGAATTATCTGCTTAGGAATACAATTAAAACCTTTTGAATTTTTAGAATTTGGAAAAGTAGCAATTCCATTAATAGTAATTTGTATAGTTAGTGTTTTAATAGTGATAAAGCTCATAATTAAAAAGCTCCAAATACCAACAAGGATGGCCTACTTAATATCAATTGGTAGCACTGTTTGTGGCACTACAGCGATCATGGCAACCGCACCGGTAATCAAAGCTAATAAAAGTGAAATTTCATATGCAATTGCTAACATTACTTTATTCGGAATACTATCAATGTTGTTATACCCCTACTTTGCAAATTTTTATTTTGAAGGAAACTCATTATTTGTAGGTCTCTTTTTAGGTACTGCCATACATGAAACCTCACAGGTAGCTGCAGCAGGATTAATATACGAACAACAGTTTAATAGTCCTGAGACTTTAAATATTGCAACAGTTACAAAGCTTATAAGAAATACTTTTTTAATTGTTATGATTCCTCTTTTT
>CACBRY010000014.1 GCA_902541825.1 uncultured Pelagibacteraceae bacterium
GGTATAGAGATAGATACAATGCTAGCAGATGACATCAACAAAAGTGTGATTAAAGAGCAGGTTGAATTAGGCGTCGCGGTGAGGATGGCTTGTCTTAAAATATTTTGTACATAATGAAAAAACAATATTTTATAAACGCAAATATAATCGATCCTTATAACTCAATGAATGAGAATGGGGGTCTGATCATAAGTGAAGATGGAAAAATTGAAGCCATAGGAAAGAAAGTAAATATTAATAATTTACCGAGTAGAGATAAACCAATTGATTTAAAAGGTAAGTATATTTTCCCTGGATTAGTCGATATGCGAGTTTTTGTTGGTGAACCAGGCTATGAGTATAAAGAAAATTTTAGGACTCTGAGTAACGCGGCACTCTCAGGTGGTGTTACTTCTGTTGTAACAATGCCTAATACAGATCCAGTAATTGATAACGTTTCAATAGTCGATTTTCTAAAAAGAAGAGGAAGAGATAAGTCAAAGATAAATATTTTTCCATGTGCCTCCTTAACAAAAAATACTGAAGGTACAAATATGACTGAATTTGGCTTGTTACAAAATAAAGGAATAATTGCATTCACTGATGGCGTTAAAACAATTCAAAACCCAAGACTGATGTCTAGAATAATGAACTCTGCTAAAGATTTGGGTAGTTTAATAATGCAGCACGCTGAGGATTATGAGCTAGCAAAAAATGGTATGATTAACTCTGGAATAATTGCTTCAAAATTAGGTCTATCTGGTATACCTGAAATCGCTGAGCGTATTCTGATCGAGAGAGATTTAACATTACTGGAAAAAGTTAAATGCAGATATCATATCTCTCAATTGTCATCACAAAAGTCTGTCGAAGTAATTAAATCAAGAAAAGAAATTGTAAAATTCACATGTGGTGTTTCGATTAATAACTTATCTTTAAATGAAAACGACATAGGAGATTTCAAAACATTTTTGAAATTGTCTCCACCATTAAGAAGAGAAGAAGATAGACTAGCTTTAGTACAGGGTTTAAAGGATGATTTAATTGATGTAATAGTTTCAGATCACAAACCTGAAGATGAAGAGTCAAAAAGATTAACATTTGCTCAAGCAGCAACTGGTGCGTCTGGGATAGAAACTTTGCTGTCTCTAAGTTTAGAATTATATCATAACGGATCACTCAAATTAGAGACAATAATAAAAGCATTAACATCAAACCCTGCTAAAATATTAAAAATAAATAAAGGAAACCTATCTATTGGTAATGATGCAGATCTTTGTATAGTAGATATAGATAAACCATGGATTGTAAAAAAAGATAAACTTATCTCAAAGTCAAAAAATACATCTATCGAAGATAAAAAACTTCAAGGCAAAGTTACAAATACATTTGTAAACGGTAAAGAATTATTTAAGTTATAGCATGGATATTTTAATCATAGGTATAATTTCATATTTGATGGGTTCAATTCCATTTGGATTGTTACTAACAAAAATTTTTTTGAAAAAAGATATAAGAGATATTGGATCTGGAAATATCGGAGCCACAAATGTGCTAAGAACTGGTAACAAAACAGTTGGCTACATCACTTTATCTCTTGATATTTTAAAAGCTGTTATCCCTGTAATATTTGTTAAAATTTATTACACAGATTACTTATATTTAGCATCATTATGTGCATTTATAGGTCATGTATTTCCTATATGGCTTAAATTTAAAGGAGGGAAAGGTGTTGCAACATACGTTGGTATTCTATTTGCTATAAATATTTATTTTGGAATTATCTTTGCTTTATCTTGGTTTGTAATTTTTGCTATATCAAAATTTTCATCTTTATCTTCATTAATTGCTTCATTATCCGTTCCTGTTTATTTACTGGTTACGGGTCAATTCAAAGATATATTTTTTTTTATAATCATGTTTGTGTTAATATTTTTTACCCATCGAGAAAATATTAAAAGATTGAAAAATAAAGAAGAAACTAAGACAAAAATTTATTAATTTGACTATCTAACTCTTTTAGGTAGTTTGTCATTTATGAACTTGGTCATTGTAGAAAGTCCAGCTAAAGCCAAAACTATCAATAAATATTTAGGTGATAATTATAAAGTATTAGCTAGTTATGGCCATATTAGAGATTTACCCTCTAAGAATGGTTCTGTTGATCCAGATAAAGATTTTAAAATGGAATGGGAAATCGATAGCTTTTCAAAAAAATATCTTAAAGAAATTACTGACGCAGCCAAAGATTCTTCAAAAATTATATTGGCTACCGATCCTGATCGAGAAGGAGAAGCAATTGCATGGCATGTAAAAGAGTATCTAAATGAAAAAAAACTTCTTAAGGATAAAGAAATAGAAAGAGTTGTTTTTAACGAAATAACAAAAAAAGCAGTAATTCATGGCATTGAAAATCCAAGACAAATTGAACCCCTTTTAGTTGATGCTTACATGGCTCGAAGAGCCTTAGATTACTTAGTTGGATTTAATATTTCACCAATATTATGGACAAAACTTCCAGGCTCTAAATCTGCGGGAAGAGTTCAATCGGTAGCTTTAAAATTGATTACTGAAAGAGAACATGAAATTGAATCTTTTAAGCCAGAAGAATTTTGGACTTTAAGTGTCAAATTTAAAGATGAAAAAAATCAAAATATTCTTGCTAGTATTAGTCAACTAGATAACAACAAAATTGAAAAATTCTCTTTTAGAAATAAAGATGAGATAAATAAAGCTATATCAAGTATCAATCAAAAAAAATTTAGTATTACTGATATATCAAGTAAAGTGGTAAATCGTAATCCATCAGGACCATTTACTACATCAACTCTTCAACAAACAGCATCAAGTCGATTGGGGTTTGGTGCATCAAGAACTATGCAAATTGCTCAAAAGCTTTACCAAGGAGTCGAAATAGAAGGAGAAACAATAGGTTTGATAACATACATGAGAACAGATGGCACTAATTTGTCAAAAGATGCTGTTGTGGCTTTTAGAGATTATATCAAAAAAGAAATCGGTAATGAATATTTACCTGAAAATGCCTTAAATTATTCTGGTAAAAAAGCAAAAAATGCACAAGAGGCACATGAAGCAATAAGACCCACAGATGTCATAAGAACTCCCCAAAGTGTAAAAAAATATCTAAGCACAGATCAAAATAAACTTTATGATTTAATATGGAGTAGAGCTTTATCTTCTCAAATGCAATCTGCTAAATTTGATAGAAATACTATAACTATTACATCAAATAATAATGATACAGTGTGCAAAGCAAGTGGATCGGTTCTTAAATTTGATGGATTTTTAAAGATATATAATAATCAAGGTAAAGATGATGATGAAAACATTCTTCCCTCTGTTTCTAAAGGACTTATAAATATTGAGTCCTTAATAGATGAACAGCATTTTACACAACCCCCTCCAAGATATTCTGAGGCTAGCTTAGTAAAAAAACTAGAGGAATTAGGAATAGGAAGACCGTCTACTTACGCAAGTATAATTTCTACAATAGCAAATAGAGGTTACGCAGAGATATTGAATAAAAGATTTTTTCCTACAGATAGAGGAAAACTTATTTCAGCTTTTCTGGAAAAACTGTTTTCAAAATATGTGGATTATAACTTTACTGCTGGGTTAGAGGATCAATTAGATGAGATTACAACTGGTAAAGAAAGCTGGATAAAAGTTTTGGAACTGTTCTGGAAAGACTTCAATAGCAATGTGGCTGAAGTAAAGGAAAAAAGAACAAGAGAGGTGTTAGATCTTTTAAATGATAGTTTAGGAGATTTGGTTTTCGATAAAGATGATAAAGGAAATATTGTAAGAAAGTGTCAATTATGTAATTCAGGGACACTTAGCTTAAAAAATAGTTTTAGAGGCGGTGCATTTATTGGTTGTTCAAACTACCCTGAATGTAAATTTACAAGACCTTTATCTAAAGCTAAAGCAGCAGCCCAAGCTCAATTAGCTGAACCAAAATTTATTGGAAAACACGAAAATGGTAATGATATTTATCTTAAAAACGGAAGATTCGGTCCTTATCTTCAATATGAAAAAATTCCTGAAGATATAGAAATTGAAAAAACACCAAAGAAAAAAAGGAAAATTAAAAAACTTAAATCAGATGTAAATGAACTTTTAAAAAATGTTTCTATCCCAAAAGGTTTGGCGTTAGAAAGTATTGATCTAGAAAAAGCACAATTTTTATGCTCACTACCAAAATCTTTAGGAATAAATCCTGATAATCAAAAAGAAATTACTTTAAATACTGGAAGATTTGGTCCTTACCTAAAATGTGAAAATAAATCAGCTCGAATAGAAAATATTGAAGAAATTTTCTCTATTGGTTTAAATAGAGCCATAACATTAATTGCTGAGGCTAAACCAGGGAGAATGTCTTCTTCAATGATCAAAGATTTAGGTGAACATCCTGAGGATAAAAAACCAGTTAGGATTATGAAGGGCCAATACGGACCGTATATAAAATATAAATCTCTAAATGCGACAATACCTGAGGAAAAGGATCCAACAGAACTTACAATGGAAGAAGCATTAATATTGATTGAGAAAAGAAAAGAATACGATAAAACAAAAAAGAAAAAAAAGAAAAAATGAATTATCAAAAAAATTTAGAAAAACTTGGGTTAAAACTTCCTGATGCTAAAGCACCGGTTGGAAATTATGTTGCAACTAAAATAATAGGAAAGTTGTTATTCGTGTCAGGACAAATTTCAATTGATGAAAAAGGCGAACTAATAAAAGGAAAAGTTGGAAAAGATTTAGATGTTGACTCTGGATATAATGCAGCGAAAAGATGTGCTTTAAGTATTATTTCTCAAATAATGAAGGCATCTGATAATGATCTAACAAAGATCAAATCTTGTATTAAACTAACAGGTTTTGTTAATTCTACTGATAATTTTCAGGATCAACCCAAAGTAATAAATGGTGCATCTGATTTAATCGCATCCGTTTTTGGAGATGCAGGAATGCACACAAGGGCAGCTGTGAGTGTTAATAGTCTTCCCTTGGGTGTTGCTGTTGAAGTTGATGCTATATTTGAGCTAAATTAAAAATTTATCTCCCAACACTATAATACTTGAAACCTTGGTTTTTAATTTTCATTGGAGAATATATATTTCTCATATCATAAATAATAAATTTTTTACCTCTTACTAAATTCTTAAAATTGATCGATTTAAAATCATTCCATTCTGTATGAATAATTACAAGATCTGAGCCCTGTACAGATTCTTTAATATTATCAATATAAAAAACATTTTTTAAGTTCGAGAACTCTTTTTTAAGACCTGTCGGATCGAAATAATTTACTTTAGCACCTTTTTTTAAGAGTGCAGGTATCATTTTTAAACTAGAAGAGTCTCTCATGTCGTCTGTATTAGCTTTAAATGTGACACCTAAGAAAGTTATTTTTTTATTCTTAATTTTGTTATTCAAAATTTTATAGACTTTATTAAGTAAAAAATTAGATCTATTTTCGTTAGATTTAATGACTGATTTTATTACAGAAAGATTTATTTTAAACTTATCAGCAGTAGAAATTATAGCTTTAGTATCTTTAGGAAAACATGATCCACCATAACCAGGACCTGCCCTCAAAAAACGACTCCCTATCCTTTTATCTAAACCCATTCCAATTGAAATATCTTCTACATTTATTCCTGTTTTTTCACACAAATTTGCGATCTCATTTATGAATGTAATTTTCGTAGCCAAAAAAGCATTAGATGCATATTTGATTAATTCTGCAGCTCTTCTTGATGTATGAATATATTGAGCCCCTTTAGAAATTAGAGGTGCATATAAATTATTAAGTAAACGGTTAGACTTTTTTTCATTAGATCCAACAACTATTCTATCAGGAAAAATAAAATCTCGGATAGCTTCACCTTCTCTTAAAAATTCTGGATTTGATACGACAGAAAATTTATTCTTATTACTCTTTTTTTTTAGTAAAATTTTTTCGATTTCATCACCGGTTGTCACAGGTACTGTTGACTTAGTTACTATTATCTTAAACTTATTGATTGATAAACTTATCTCTTTTGCAACTTGAAAAATTTGGCTTAGATCTGCACTGCTACCTCCCTTTTTGGTTGGTGTTCCAACACAAATAAAAATTATATCAGATTCTTTAATTGACTTTTTTAAATCTGATGAAAATTTTAATCTTTTGTTTTTAAAATTTTTATTCACTAATTCAGTAAGTCCAGGTTCATAAATAGGAATTTTTCCTCTAGAAAGTAGATCTATTTTTTTTAAGTCTTTATCAACACAAATTACGTTATTGCCTAAATCAGCAAAGCATACACCACTAACCAAACCTACATAACCAGTTCCTATCATACAAAGTTTCATGATTTAGCTATTTCTAACGTTGATTTGATATAGCCACTCATACTTCCACAATCCAAATATTTTCCGGTAAAATTATGAGCGATAAATTTTTCATTGTTTTTTATTAATGATTGTATTGCGTCAGTGATATGAATTTCACCACCTTTGCCTGGTTTTTGATTTAATAATTTAGAAAAAATTTTTCTTGGAAGAATATATCGTCCTATTACAGCTTTATTTGATGGTGCTGTTGAAATTGTAGGTTTTTCAATAACATCTTTTATAACATAATTATTTTTATTTATTTTTTTTCCTAATTTATAAATTCCCCATCTTGAGACAGTTTTTTTTGGGACATTAATACTTGCCATTACAGATGATTTATAGCGATTATGTATATTAATCATCGACTTCGAGCAATTTTTCTTAATTATAAGATCGTCTGGCAATAACATAAGAAAAAAATCATCTGTGATAAATTTTTTTGTTTTTAATACTGCATCACCTGTTCCAAGAGGTTTATTTTGATAAACAAATTTTATCATCTTTTTATATTTCAAAATTTTTTTATATTCTTTAATAATCCTAGGATCTTTTTTCTTTTTTATTATCTTTTGATAAAAGCTATCCTTGTAAAAATAATCTTTTATCATTTGTTTTTTTTTGGAAATTATAAAAACTATTTTTTTGATACCAGCATCTGCACATTCGTCTAAAATATACTCAATTCCTGGTTTCCCATTAATAGGAAGAAGTTCTTTAGCAAATATACTGGTTAAAGGTAATAACCTTGTACCTAGACCAGCTAATGGAATAATTGCTTGTTTAATCATTTAAATGTTTTACTTATTAAAATGTTTTATACAAATGAAAACTTTATTAAACAATATTGATTTAAATGAGGCATTATTTGGCAATTCAAACATTGGGTTTGTGCCTACTATGGGCAGCCTTCATGATGGTCATATCTCATTAATTAAAAAATCTCTAAAACTATCCAATAAAACGATTGTAAGTATATTCGTAAATCCTAAACAATTTAATAACAAACAAGACTACAAGAAATATCCTAGGAATATAAAAAAAGATCTGAAAATTTTAAAAAAACTGAAAGTGGATTATGTTTATTTGCCTAAAATCAAAGATATCTATAAAGCTAAAAACAAAATAAAGATTAAACTCAACAAACAAGATAAAATATTGTGTGCCAAGTATAGAAAGGGTCATTTTGAAGGGGTAATTGAGGTAATGACTCGTCTAACAAAAATAGTGAATCCATCAAAAATATTTATGGGTGAAAAAGATCTTCAGCAATTATTATTAGTAAAGAGATTTGTTGAAAAAAATTTTAAATCTAAAATAATTTATTGCAAAACAATTAGAGATAAAAATAAATTAGCACTATCTTCTAGAAATATTCTTTTAAATAAAGATGATTTAAACAAAGCAGGAAAAATAGCAAAGAGTCTTATTATCTTTAAAAAAAAGTTGTTTAAAAAAAAAAATTTAAAAGATTTAATTTTTAAAAAAAAGAATGAACTTAAAAAAAAGTATAATATTAAGATAGATTATCTTGAGCTAAGAGACACAAAAAATCTTAAATTAACTAATAAAATTAAAAATGCTAAAATTTTTATTGCATATCATATCAATAAGGTAAGACTTATTGATAACTTATAATATTTACAAAAAGTAAGCTCCAACACCTAAAAATGATACGAACCCAATAACATCAGTTATAGTTGTTACAAAAACACTTGATGCTATAGCTGGATCTATATTCATCTTTTTTAATGTAACAGGCACCAATATCCCAAACAATCCTGCAACAATCATTGTCAAAATCATTGAAATTGAAATTATTAAAGAAAGTATAATGTCCTGAAACCATAACTGAACAATAAAAGAACTTATAATTGCAAAAATAATTCCATTTAAAATCCCAATATTAAATTCTTTAAAAATATTCTGATTAAAATTATTTTTTGTTAAATCATTAGTGGCAAGAGTTCTAACTGTTACAGCTAATGTTTGCATTCCAGCATTGCCACCCATTGATGCAACTATTGGCATCAAGAAAGCTAGAACAACCATTTGTTCAATAGTGGCTCCAAATAAACTAATACAATATGTAGCTAAAAATGCGGTGAAAAGATTTAATAACAACCAATTAAATCTTCTTTTCGTTTTTGTAATTACTCCATCTGTAATTTCCTCATCACCTACACCGGCTAATCTTAATGCATCTTCTTCTGCCTCTTCTTTTAAAACTGTTAGAACATCATCTGAGGTGATCATTCCAACCAATTTATTATTTTTATCAATAACACATGCAGAATTTAAATTATAATTTTCAAATGAGTTACCAACTTCTTCTCTATCCATATCTACAGGAACTAAAAAAATAGAGTCATCCATTATTGATGACATTTTTGTTTCTCTTGGTGTTCTTAGAACTTTGGATGATGGTACAGCACCAATAGGTTTAAAATTTTCATCAACAATGTAAATTTCTAAAAATTGTTCTGGTAAATCTTTATTTTCTCTTAAATAATCGATAGTTTGACCTACAGACCAGTTACTAGGTATTGCAGTAAATTCTCTCTGCATTATTCTAGCTGCACTATCCTCAGGATAACTAAGACCTTCCAATAAAGCAAAACGATCTTTAGGTGGTAGTAAACTTAAAATAGAATTTTTATTTTTTTCATCTACATTTTCAAGTATAGCTATAGCATCGTCAGACTCCAGATTTTTCAATATTCTAACTATCGCATCTGAAGAAAGATATTTTATAATTTCAGTTTGAACTGACTCATTTAACTCAACAAAAACTTCGGGATCTATTTTGAAATTATTAAGTTTAATTAAATTTTCTCTATCATTTTGCCCTAAGTGTTCTATGATATCTGCTGCATCAGCAGGGTGCATTTCTTTAAAAGAATTTGTGATAAAAGTTGCATCATTATTTGAAATTTTATCAGTAACTACTTTTATGTACTCTTTATTGAATTCAAAATTGACTTTTTTATCTTTGATTTTTTTAATTAAAGCCATAAATTTTCCTATTATTTAGGTCGATCTTTTAATACATAATCAAAAGATTACAATTTTTAAATGAGTATAGAAATTAAAAAGTCTGAAAAACCTGTCATTTATGAGGATGCTAAAAAAATGATGGAAGAAAGATTGTTGAATGTGGATCAAAATAAATCAAATGAATTAATTTGGACTTTAGAACATCCAGATATTTATACAGCTGGGACAAGCTATAATGAAAGCGATATTTTAGATAAATCAATTAAGATTTTAGAGACGAATAGAGGTGGTAAAATTACTTATCATGGGCCAGGTCAACTAATTTGTTACTTTGTAATAGACCTAAAAAAAAGAAAAAAAGATATAAGAAACTTTATTACAATTATAGAAAAAACAATAATAGATACGTTACAATTTTTTAATATAAAAACTTTTTCAGATAAAGAAAATATTGGGATATGGTACAAAGATAACGATCAAACAAAAAAAGTGGCTGCGATTGGAGTAAGAATTAGTAAATGGATAGCTTATCATGGTTTTTCAATTAATATTAATAACAATTTAGATAAATATAAAGCGATAATTCCATGTGGTATAAAAGATAAAGGGATAACAAATCTAAAACAAATCAAAGATCAAGATTATAATGAATTAGACAAAAAACTAGTTGAAATCTTTATTTCAAATTTGAATAAGTAAGTCTTTTAATTTTTAATAATTTTTTAAAATAATCAGGTAGTAAAGCTTTATAAGTAAATTTTTTGTCTTTAATCATGAATTTTATTTCGTAAGCATGAAGCATTAATTCTTTGTTAATACCAATTGTTTTAGTGAAAGATTTATATTTATTATCTCCATAAATTGAGTGACCAATATTAAAAAGTTGTTTTCTTAATTGATGTTTCCTACCAGTAATAGGTTTCATCTCGACAAGACTAGAATTCGAATTTTTATCAATGACTTTGTAAATTGTTTTTGCTTTTTCAATAATTTTTTTCCCGTTATCATAACGTACTAAATCATCATTCCATTCTCCTGAATTTTTTTCAAGTTCACCATGACATATAGCTAGATAAGTTTTGTGCACTTTTCTTAATCTAAATAATGATGTTAATAATTGTGCTGTTTCTCTGTTTTTAGCCATTAAAAAAACACCTGATGTATCTTTGTCTAATCTGTGAACAGAAAAAGGTTTTGAGTCTGAAAAAATTTCACTTTTTTTAAATATATCAATTAAATTTTTTTTAGATTTTGTTCCACCCTGAACAGAAATACCTGCACTTTTATTCAAAACGATAAAATGTTCATTGTTATCTATTATTAAATCTTCATTAGCTTTGATTATTTGATTAGAGGGATTAAAACTTATTTTTTTTTGTAAAATTTTTTCTTCAAATTTAAAATTATAAAAATCGATTTTGTCATTAGATTTTACTTTATGAGAACTTTTTATTTTTTTTTTATTAACCTTGATTTTGCCTGATCTTAAAGATTTTTCAATTAGTCCTTGAGGAATTTTTCCTATTGTATTACGTATCCATCTATCAACACGCATATTATTACACGTTGAGTCAACGATGTAACTTTTTAACATAAAAAAATATTATTTTGATGCAGTAACTGGTTTTTTATCTTCTTTTTTTTCAGGCTCTTTTGAAGCGGATTTTTTCTTTTTATCAACTTTTTTTGCTTCAACATCTCTGTCCACAAACTCAATAATTGCCATTGGTGCATTATCACCGTATCTGAAACCAGCTTTAATTATTCTTGTGTAACCACCTGATCTTTTTTCGTATCTTTTTGATAAAGTCTTTTTAACTTTGTTTGCAGATTTAATATCTTGTAACTGTGAAACTAAAGCTTTTGTGTTATGAAGAGTGTCTCTCTTTCCTAATGTAATAATCTTATCAGCTTGAGGCTTTAAAAACTTTGCTTTTGGTAATGTTGTTTTAATTTGTTCATATTTTATCAAAGAATTAAGCATGTTTTTTAATAATGCTTTTCTATGCTCAGATGTTCTATTAAGTTTCTTGTTGGCAAATCCATGTCTCATTTAAATTGCTTCCTCTAGCTTTTTAGACATTTCAGCAATGTTATCTGGCGGCCAGTTTGGTATCTCCATCCCTAAATACAATGACATTCCTGTTAAAACCTCTTTAATTTCATTAAGCGATTTTCTTCCAAAATTTGGTGTTCTAAGCATTTCCCCTTCAGACTTTTGCACAAGATCACCAATATAAATTATGTTATCATTTTTCAAACAATTCATTGAACGCACAGATAATTCCAACTCATCAACTTTTCTTAATAAATTTTTATTAAATTCAGGTTCTGTTGATACTTCTTTAACAGGTGCCTCCACTGGCTCATCAAAATTAATAAACATTTTAAGTTGATCTTGAAAAATTCTTGCAGAATAGGCCACAGCATCCTCTGCTGATATTGAACCATCTGTTTCAACTTCCATTGTAAGTTTATCATAGTCTAAGGCTTTTCCTTCTCTCGCAGTGCTTACAGAATAAGAAACTTTTTTCACGGGACTGTATAAAGAATCTATAGCAATCAATCCTAAAGGTGGTTCCTCAGGTTTATTTAGTTCTGCTGGAACATATCCCTTTCCAGTATTAACATTCATTTCCATATGAAAGCTTGTATTTTCATCTAAATTACAAATTACTAATTCAGGATTTAAAATTTCAACATCAGCTACTGGGGTTATATCAGAAGCTTTTATTTCACCAGGTCCTTTTGCATCTAAAATAAGTTTTTTAGTCCCCTCAGAAGATGACTTTAGTGCCAAAGATTTTACATTTAAAACTATATCGGTTACATCTTCTCTCACACCTTTGATAGAAGTAAACTCGTGTAGCACACCATCTATCTGTATGGATGTAACTGCTGCGCCTCTTATCGAAGATAATAAAATCCTTCTTAATGAATTACCCAAAGTTAAACCATAACCTTTTTCTAAAGGCTCAGCTACTATCTTTGCTTTAGATAAATCATCACTCATTTGCACATCAATTTTTGATGGTTTAATTAGTGATTTCCAATTTTTTATATTTACATTTTCAGTTTCCATTAAACTCTCCTTTTTTTTGGTGGCCTAGTACCGTTATGTGGCATCGGTGTCGTATCTTTAATTGATAAAATTTTAAATCCTCTTGCTTGCAAAGCTCTTAATGCTGTTTCTCTTCCTGAGCCAGGTCCTTTAACTTCAACTGATAATGTTTTCATTCCATATTCTAAAGCCTTAGATGCA
Source organism: uncultured Pelagibacteraceae bacterium (assembly GCA_902541825.1). Taxonomy (GTDB): domain Bacteria; phylum Pseudomonadota; class Alphaproteobacteria; order Pelagibacterales; family Pelagibacteraceae; genus Pelagibacter. The sequence continues at coordinate 12,641 of CACBRY010000014.1, forward strand.
GCTGCATCTGCAGCAATTTGTGCAGCATATGGAGTAGATTTTCTAGAACCCTTAAAACCTTTTTGGCCTGCTGAAGCCCATGAAACTACATTTCCATTTGTGTCTGCTATAGAGATAATAGTGTTATTGAAAGTTGATTGAACATAAGCGATTCCATTCAAAATATTTTTTTTTATTTTTTTCTTTTTGGAATAAGAGCTCTTTTTAACTTTACTAACACTCTTTTCACTTTTTTGGTCTTTCTTTTCAACCTTATCAACTTTAGCCATGTTTATTTTTTAAGTGGAGTTAATTTTTTACCTGCAATTGCAATTGCTTTACCTTTTCTTGTCCTTGCATTACATCTAGTTCTTTGACCTCTAACAGGTAATTTTTTTCTATGTCTAGATCCCCTGTAGCAAGCTAGATCTATTAATCTTTTTATACTTAATGAATAATCTCTTCTCAAATCTCCCTCAACTTTGAAATTTTGATCTATGTATTCTCTAATTTTAAGAATTTCATCATCAGTTAGTTGATTCACTCTTTTTTCTTTTGAAATTTTTAATGATGAACAAATTTGCGAAGAAAACTTATCACCAATGCCATAAATGTAGGTGAGACCTACGTGAACAAGTTTGTTCTGTGGAATATTTATACCTGCAATACGAGCCATATATTTAGTGATAATTTTCAGCCTTTTATATAAGATGATCTTTTAAAGTCAACGGGTTAAACATTGAGAAAACTGTTGATTTTAGCTGTTATTTCCTCAATTTTAGAACTGCCATCTAACTCATAAAAATTGGAATTTTTAGAATAGAAGTCTAAAACAGGTTTGGTGGTTTCCATGTATTTATCGTATCTTCTCACAGTAGTATTTAGATCATCATCAGATCTATTTTCTATGCTTTTTCTTTGTTCAATTCTTTTGATTATTGTCTCCTTATTTACATTAAGAAAGAATACAAAATCAATTTTTTGATTTGTTTTCTCTAATAATTTTTCTAAGTTTTTAGCTTGTGTTAGGGATCTAGGATACCCGTCAAATATTAATTTATTTTTCTTTTTTGAATCAAATACTACATTTTCAATTAGTGAGTTAACTATTTCATCGCTAACAAATCTACCTTCACTCATGTCTTCAACTATCTTTTTTCCTATTTCAGAGTTTTTTTGAATTTCATCTCTCAGCATATCACCTGTAGAAATTTGAAAATTATTTAATTGTTTAACTAAAAATTTAGCTTGTGTGCCTTTACCAGCTCCTGGAGGTCCAAACAAAATTACATTCACTTTTTTTTATCTACCTACCGAATTTAGTCTTTTTGATTAATTGCTCATATTGCGAACTCATAAGTCGAGTTTGAATTTGCGTAACTGTATCAATTGCAACAACTACAACAATCAATATTGACGTTCCGCCCAAATAAAATGGTATTGGATAATTAGCAATCAAAAACTCTGGCATCAAACAAACTAAAGTAAGGTATAATGCTCCAATTGTAGTTAATTTTGTTAAAATATTTTCAATATAAAGAGCTGTACTTTCTCCTGGTCTTATACCTGGAACAAAACCACCATATTTTCTTAAGTTATCAGCTGTCTCTGTTGGATTAAAAGTTATTGATGTATAAAAAAAAGTAAAAAAAATAATTCCTGACGCATAAAGTAACATATAAAGAGGTTGTCCTTGAGTAAAATACGAACTTAAATTTAAAAAAGTTTCATTATCAGAAACATCGAAATTTGAAAAAGTTACAGGTAATAATAATAAGGCTGAGGCAAAAATCGCTGGTATAACTCCAGCTTGGTTAATTTTTAATGGTAAATGAGATGACTCTCCTCCATACATTTTGTTGCCCATTTGTCTTTTAGGATAATTTATTAAAATTTTCCTTAAAGCTCTTTCCATAAAAACAATAAATAAAATAGTTAAAATTAATAAAATAAAAATTGCAATAATCATCAAAGTTGAAATTGCTCCAGTTCTACCCAATTCAAATGTTGTCACTAAAGCTCTAGGAATTTCTGCTACAATCCCAGCAAAGATAATTAATGAGATTCCGTTTCCTATTCCTCGTTGTGTAATCTGTTCACCTAACCACATTAAGAAAATTGTACCAGCTACAATAGTTGTAACTGTTGATATTTTAAAAAACATTCCTGGGTTAATAACTAAATTAGCTGAAGACTCTAAACCAACAGATAAACCATAACCTTGAACAGTGGCCAATAAAACTGTGCCGTATCTGGTAATTTGTGTGATCTTCGCTCTTCCTGTTTCACCTTGAGCTTTAAGATTTTTAAAATAATCTGATACACCTGTTAGTAATTGAACAATAATAGAAGATGAAATATATGGCATTATTCCTAATGCAAAAATAGCCATTCTACTTACAGCACCTCCAGCAAACACGTTAAACATCCCAAGTAGACCTTTTTGATTACCCTCCATCAAAACTTTTAATTGTTCTGGGTCAATTCCAGGTAAAGGAACAAACGTTCCAAATCTGTACACTGCTAGTATTGCAATCGTAAAGATTATCCTATTTCTTAAATCAACACTTGAAGATGAAGAGCTCATTATCTTGAGATATTATTTTTTAAGTTGTATTGACCCACCAATTTTTTCAAGCTTTTCTAACGCTGATTTAGAGGCTAAATCAGCTTCAATATTAATCTTATCTTTTATTTCACCAGAACCTAAAATCTTAAGTTTTTTTGAATTCTTGTTTATTAATTTTAATTTTTTTAAGGATGATGAATTTAATATATCATTGGTGTTAATTGTTTTTTTATTTATAAAAGATTGAATCTTATCTAAATTTAAAATAGCTATATTTTCTTTTTGTATTGGATTAAAACCTCGTTTCGGTAAACGTCTATACAAAGGCATTTGCCCACCTTCAAAACTTTTTATTGCAACACCTGATCTAGATTTTTGACCTTTTACACCTCTTCCTGAAGTTTTGCCTTTACCAGAACCAATTCCTCTACCAACTCTTATTTTGGATTTATTTAATTTAGGTCTATTATTTAATTTTATCATTATCCTCTTTTTTCTATTATTTCAGATATTTTTTTATTTCTAATTGAAGAAATCTGCTTGGGTGAATTTTGTTTTTTTAAAGCTTTAATTGTTGCTCTTATAACATTATGTGCATTTGATGTCCCCATTGATTTTGCAACTATATCTTTAACCCCCAAAACTTCACACACAGCTCGAACAGGACCACCAGCAATTATTCCTGTTCCTTTTGATGCAGATCTTAAAACAATTTTGCCAGATCCATCTTTTGCCTTAACATCATGATGAATAGTTCTTCCCTCTCTCAAAGGAATATGGATGAGTTTTCTTCTAGCTATTTCATTAGCTTTTTTAATTGCATCTGGAACCTGTTTCGCTTTAGCATGAGCTATACCAATTTTCCCAGCTTGGTTTCCAACAACAACCAATGCAGAAAAACCAAAACGTCTACCACCTTTAACAACTTTAGTAATTCTATTTATATGTACTAATTTTTCTAAAATATCGTCTGTTTTTTTTTCTTTAAAATTTTCCATTTTTAAAATTCCATTCCATTTTTTCTTAAAGTTTCAGCAAAAATTTTTATTCGTCCATGATATTTATATATACCTCTATCAAAGTATATCTTGATAATTTTTTTCTCTTGAGCTTTTTTTGCTAATTTTTCTGCAACAATTTTTGATAGCTCTGATTTATTTTTTGTTTTAGTTTCTTTTATATCTTTCTCAACCGATGAGGCTGATAATAAAGTTATATTCTTCGAGTCATCAATAATTTGTGCTGAGATATTTTTAGAGGACCTAAAAATACTTAATCTAAACCTTCCTGGTTTTGAAACTTTTTTAAGTTTATTTGTAATTCTAAATTTTTTTCTAGTACTAGTGCTTAATTTCATTATTTTTTCTTACCCTCTTTTTTCAAAACATATTGACCTTTTTCTCTAATACCTTTTCCTTTGTATGGTTCAATTTTTCTAAGTGTCTTAATTTTTGAAGCGATCGAACCAACTAATTGTTTATCAAAGCCTGAAATTTTTAATGTTGTTTGTTTTTCAACAGCGATCTTAATACCCTCTGGTATGTCAAAATTTATATCATGGCTGTAACCTAATTGCAGATTAAGTTGATTGCCTTTAATTGAAGCTCTATAACCTACTCCCACCAGTTCTAAAATTTTCTCATAACCTTTTACTGATCCAATTACAGCGTTATTAATCAAGCTTCTGTTCATACCCCACAATCTTTTAGTATTTTGATCAATCTTTTTAGGCTTTATAGATATCTCTTTGCCGTCTTTAATATCAAGATTAAATATCTCTAAATCTATGTTTAAAGAACTTTTACCAAGAGGGCCTTCTATATTAAGAATATTACCAACAACAGCTACTTTTACTTTTTCTGGTATCGCAATGTTTATTTTTCCTATTTTTGACATATTAAAAAACCTTACAAACTATTTCACCGCCAACTTTTTGCTTTCTAGCATCTATATCTGTCATCACACCTTTTGGTGTAGACAAAATTGCAATTCCTAATCCATTATTTATTTTTGGCAAACTATCTGCACTTGAAAAAATTCTTCTACCTGGTTTTGAAACTCTTTCAAAATTGCTTATTACTGGATTGCCTGAGTGATATTTTAACTCTAATGACAGAATATTTTTTTTCTCTTCGGTAGAAACTTTAAAATCTTTGATGAAACCCTCGTTTTTAAGAATATCAGCTATTTTACTTTTAAATTTAGAGGATGGTAATTCCACTTTTTTATGCTTTCTCGCTTGAGCATTCTTTACTCTAGCAATCATATCTCCAATAGGGTCACTTAAACTCATAATTACTCCTTTCTACCAACTTGATTTTACCATTCCTGGTATCTTTCCTTGCAAACCAAGTTGTCTTAGCGCAATTCTAGAAATTTTTAATTTTCTATAAACTCCGTGTGGTCTACCTGTTATTTGACATCTATTCATCACTCTGATTTTTGCAGAATTTCTTGGTAATTTAGAAAGCTTTTGTTGTGCTTTAAATCTTTCTTCTAAAGGTAATTTTTTATCCATAATAATTTTCTTTAACTTTGCTCTCTTATTGAAAAATTTATCTGAGAGTTTTATTCTTCTATTATTTTTATTAATTGAGCTTAATTTAGCCATACTAATTGTCTCCTTTTTTTATAAATGGAAAATTCATCTTTTGTAAAAGAGCAAAACTATGGTCTTTACTTAAAGATGATATCACTATTACAATATCTAATCCTCTTACTTTATCTGCTCTATCAAAGCTAACTTCAGGAAATATAATGTGCTCTTTAACACCAAAAGTATAGTTTCCAAATTTATCAAACCCATTTGGAGATAGACCTCTAAAATCTTTTATTCTTGGTAATGCTATATTCACCAATCTATCAAGAAATTCATACATTTTATTTTTTCTTAAAGTTACTTTCAACCCAGCGTTAGAGCCTTTTCTAGTTTTAAAATTTGCTACAGATTTTTTGAATTTTGTTGTAACTGGTTTTTGACCTGCAATTTTGGCAAGATCCTCTTCACATGATTTTAAAACCTTAGAGTCATTGCCATCTAAACCTAAACCCATATTTAAAATGATTTTTTCAATTTTAGGACCCATATTAAGGTTTTTAAATCCAAACTCTGTTTTTAAAGCTGGTTGGATTTCTTTTAAATAAAGTTCCTTTAGTCTTGGTGTCATTATTTTTTAGCCTCTGTTTTCTTAGTTTTTTTTTGCTCATTCACTATTTTGAGATTAGATATATGGATAAAATTCTCTTTTGAAAATATACCACCTTTTTTTTCTTTTGTTGTTTTCACATGTTTTTTGATCATATTCAAATCTTTAACTTTTGCTCTATTGTTTGATCTATCTATTTCGATAACTTCACCTTCTTTGGCTTTATCTTTACCTGCTAAAATTTTCACTTTTAAACCTTTTTTAATCATTACAGTACCTCAGGTGCTAGAGAGATAATTTTCATTTGACCTCTAGTTCTTAATTCTCTTGTAACAGGACCAAAAATTCTTGTTCCAACTGGTTCGCCTTTATCATCAACTAAAACTGCAGCATTATTATCGAACTTTACCTTTGATCCATCATCTCTGTGAATTCCTTTTTTTACTCTTACAACAACTGCTTTATGGACTGAGCCTTTCTTTACTTTACCTTTTGGAATTGCTTCTTTAACAGCAATAACAATCGTATCACCAATGCTGGCATATCTTCTTTTCGATCCACCTAAAACTTTGATACACTCTATCTTTTTAGCTCCGGTGTTATCTGCAACTTGTAATTCGGTTTGAACTTGTATCATTATTTTGAATTCTCCATGACTTGAAATTTCTTATTTTTTGAAAAGGGTTTACTTTCTATAATTGAAACTTTATCTCCTACTTTAAATGCATTTTTCTCATCATGAGCATTATATTTTTTTCTAACTTTGATAACTTTTTTTAATACTGGGTGAGAATACTTTCTTTCAATTAAAACCGTTACAGTTTTATTTGGCTTATCACTCACTACCACACCTGTTAAAATTTTTTTAGGCATTAATTTTTCCTCTTAATGAAGTTTTTAGTCTTGCAATTGTTTTTTTTGTTTCACCTATCTTAGATGGATTGGTTACTTGAGAATTAATCTTTTGAAATCTAAAGTTAAATAAGTCTTTCTTAAGCTTATCAATATTCTTTAAAATTTCGTCTTTAGAAAGTTTTTTTATCTCTTGTTTTTTCATTTTATAAAAATCTTTTAATTGTTTTTGTTTTAATTGGTAATTTAGCCGAAGCTTTATATAGAGCTTCTTTAGCAACTTGTTCAGACACCCCATCAACTTCAAATAAAATTCTACCTGGTTTTACTCTGCAAGCATAAAATTCAGGTGAACCCTTACCTTTACCCATACGAACTTCTATTGGTTTTTTTGAAACTGGAATATTAGGAAATACTCTAGTCCAAACTCTTCCTTGTCTTTTCATGTGTCTTGTTAACGCTACTCTTGCTGCCTCAATTTGTTTACCTGTTACTCTCTCAGGTGTTAATGCTTTAAGAGCGTAAGCTCCATAATTTATAAAGTTGGCTCTTGAGGCTTTTCCATGTATTCGTCCCTTATGAGCTTTTCTCCATTTAGTTCTTACTGGCTGCAGCATAATATTATTTACCCTCTTTAGAAATTACTTTATTAGTTTCTTGGCTAAACTCTTTAGCAAAAACTTCACCCTTATAAATCCAAACTTTTATACCGATAATACCATATGTTGTAAGCGCTTCCGCTTCAGCATAATCTATATCGGCTCTTAGGGTATGAGATGGTATACTTCCATCTCTTAGCCATTCAGTTCTTGCAATTTCATTACCGCCTAGTCTGCCACTAATTGAAACTTTAATTCCTTTTGCTCCTAGTCTTAAACAAGATTGCATTGCTCTTTTCATTGCTCGTCTGTAAGAAATTCTTTTAACTAATTGTTGTGCAATATTTTCAGCAACTAAATAGGCATTTGTCTCTGGTTTTTTAACTTCTTTAATATTCAAGGCAACTTCATTCTTAGTAAATTTCGAAAGATTATTTTTAATTTTATCAATATCACTTCCTTTTTTTCCAATTACAAATCCAGGTCTTGAAGTGTAAATGGTTACGTAACATTTGTTTGAGGTTCTTTCGATCATAACTTTAGATACACCAGAATTAATTACATTTTTTTTTACGTATTCCCTAATTTTAAAATCTTCAATAAGATAATTTCCAAAATCTTTCTTTTTAGCATACCAAACAGAGTCCCAACCTCTATTCACACCTAATCTAAAACCAACTGGATTAACCTTTTGCCCCATGACCCTCCGTTTTTTTCATTTCAGATAATATTATTGTTACACTTGAATAAGGTTTTAATATTGGTGCAGCTCTTCCTTTCGCTCTTGGCCTAAATCTTTTCATTGTAATCTTCTTTCCACAGTAAGCTTCTTTCACGACTAATTTATCTATATCATATTGAAAATTGTTTTCGGCATTTGCAACAGCTGAACTAATTGTTTTTCTAATATCTCTTGTTATTCTTTTTTCTGAAAATTCTAAATCTCTTATAGCAACATCTACTTTTTTGCCCACAATTCCTTTAAGAATTGGATTAAGTTTCCTTACGCTTGATCTAATATTATTATTGATTGATCTCACAAGTTTATCTTTATTATTCTGTGTTTTCTTTTTTTTACTCATAAATTACTTCTTAGCCTCAGCTTCAGCAGGTTTTGCTTTCTTGTCTGCTGGTGTGTGTCCAAAGAAAGTTCTTGTAGGTGCGAACTCGCCAAGTTTATGGCCAACCATGTCTTCTGACACTGTTATTGGGATAAATTTTTTACCATTATAAATTAAGAAACTCACTCCAACAAAATCTGGAAGTATTGTAGATTTTCTTGACCAAGTTTTAATTGGAATTTTTTTAGGATCAGTTTTGTATTTATCTACCTTTTTCATTAAACTTTCTTCTACAAAAGGACCTTTCCAAACCGCTCTAGCCATTATTTAGTATCCTTTCTTTTGTTTCTTCTTCTCACAATAAATTTATCTGTTCTTTTGTTATCTCTTGTTTTTAGTCCTTTAGCTGATTGACCTTTTGGAGAAACTGGATGTCTTCCACCTGCACTTTTTCCTTCTCCACCGCCATGTGGGTGATCAACAGGATTTTTAACTACACCTCTCGTGTGCGGTCTTCTTCCTAACCATCTAGATCTTCCAGCTTTTCCTATTTTTATATTTTTTTGATCTGGATTACTTAAGACACCAATTGTAGCTAAAGATCTTGAATCAATTTTTCTTACTTCACCAGAGGCTAATTTTATAAGACTGTAGTTACCATCTAATCCGCTAATAGTAACAGATGTTCCAGCTGATCTTGCTATTTTGCCACCTCCACCTGGCTGAATTTCAACATTATGAATATCTATGCCAACAGGGATATCTTGTAATGGCATGCAATTACCAACTTTTATCTCTTTTTTGGAACCGTTTTCAACTTTGTCACCAACTTTAATTTTTTGTGGAGCTAAGTAATAAGCGTAAGAATTATCTTCAAATTTTACCAACATTATGTAACAAGATCGATTTGGATCATACTCTATTCTCTCAACAGTAGCAGGAGCATCAAATTTTTTTCTATAAAAATCTATATGTCTATACATCTTTTTATGACCACCAGCTCGATTTATTGAAGTTATATGACCGTTATTATTTCTTCCTTTCATTGAATTTTTTGGTGAAACTAATGACTTAAATGGTTTTCCTTTCCAAAGACCGGTTCTATCAACTAGAATTGTCCCTCTGGTAGATTTCGTATACGGTTTAAAAGTTTTTAATGCCATTAAATTCCTGTGGTTAGATCAATGCTCTGACCCTTTTTAAGTGTAATTATTGCTTTTTTAAAACCTGAGACTTTCACTTTTCTTCCTCTGGTAAATTTTGTTCTATTTTGTTTATTAATAATATTAATTTTTGTTACGTTAACCTTGAAAATTTTTTCAATATTATTTTTAAGATTTTTTTTGTTAGCACTCTTATGTACTTTAAAAACTATTTTGTTTTCACCAGATAAATTGGTAGATTTTTCTGTAAGCAAAGGTGACAAAATTTTATCATATAGATGAAGTTTTTCTATTTTAGGCATATCTCTTCTCCAACTCTTTTACAGAGCTTTCAGTAAAAACTATTTTTTTAAATTTAATCATATCAAAAGCACTAAAGTGATTTATGTCTGTAACTTTTATGTTAGGAATATTTCTCATCGATTTTTCTACTTTTTCCTTAGAGGATTTATCCAGAATGATTAAGGAGTCTGTAATTTCAAATTTCTTAAGAATGAGATTCATCTCTTTTGTTTTTTTTATTTGGTTATTAAAATCATTAAGAACTAATAAATCTTTGTTTTTAGTTTTTTCACTGATCAATGAAGCGATGCTTTGTTTTTTTTCGCTCTTATTTAATTTTCTTGTTTTGTAGGCTATTTGTCCCTTTGGTCCATGCGCTATTCCACCACCAACAAATATTGGTGCTTTTCTACTAGCGTGTCTTGCATTACCTGTACCCTTTTGAGCATAAATTTTTGAAGTAGGCCCTGCCACTTCGTTTTGTTGCTTAGTTTTAGCATGTCTCCCTTTATAATTAGCATTAGTTTTGTATAAAACACTACTTACTAATTTATGGTTTATTTTAGCTGAAAAAATTTTATCTAAAACCTCTATTGAGCTTTTTTTTCCATCTAAATTTAATTTATCTATTTTCATTATTTTTTCTTTTTATCTGGTGTTTTTTTAGCTTGCTCTGCAGCTTTAATTTTTTCATCGATTGTTAACTTATTTATATTTTTGACAGAACCTTTGACAATAACTTCAGAATTTTTTGAGCCTGGTATTGAACCTTTTAGATAAAGTAGTTCATTTTCTAAATCAGTTTTAATAATTTCAATATTTTGCATAGTTCTTAATTTGTCCCCCATGTGTCCAGCCATTTTTTTTCCTTTAAAAACCTTTCCAGGATCTTGTCTTTGTCCAGTAGAACCATGAGATCTATGTGAAATTGAAACACCGTGAGTTGCTCTCAACCCACCAAAATTATGTCTTTTCATTGCTCCAGCAAAACCTTTACCTATAGTCTTTGACTTCGTATCTACAAATTTTATATCCTTAAATATTTCAAGACCAAATTCATTTCCTTCTTTAAAATTTTCAACATTTTCAACTCTAAACTCTTTTAATCTCTTCTTTGCTTCAGTATTTTTTTTCGCAAAATAACCTTTCATTGCTTTGGTAAGTTTTGAATTTTTAATTTTTCCATATCCCAATTGAACAGCTTTATAACCTCTTTTTTCGCTATCAATTACTTGAATAACTCTTGCTTTTTCCATTTTAATAACAGTTACAGGCACTAACTGACCAGTTTTATAAAACTCCCTAGTCATTCCAATTTTTTTTCCTATTAAAGCTATATCTCTCATATTTAAATTTTAATCTCCACATCAACGCCTGATGCTAAATCTAATTTCATCAATGCTTCGACAGTTTGTGGTGTTGGTTCAACTATATCTATTAATCTTTTATGTGTTCTAGACTCAAATTGCTCTCTACTTTTTTTATCAATGTGAGGTGATCTTAAAACTGTGTATCTCTCAATTTTAGTCGGTAAGGGTATTGGACCTTTAATAGTCGCTCCAGTCCGCTTAACAGTGTTTACTATTTCTTCAGTTGATGCATCTAACACTTTGTTGTCATATGCTCTGAGTTTAATTCTTATATTTTGTTTTTCCATATTAGCCTGCAATCTTTTTAGTTACTTCATCCTGAACATTTTGAGGAACTTTTGAATAATGATCAAAAAACATTGAATACTGAGCCCTACCTTGAGACATCGATCTTAAACTATTGATGTATCCAAACATGTTTGCTAATGGAACCATTGCAGTAATAACCGTCGCATTACCTCTTTGCTCTTGAGTGCTAATTTGGCCCCTTCTACTATTTAAATCACCAATTACATCACCCATATAATCCTCGGGTGTTACAACTTCAACTCTCATAACAGGTTCTAAAAGTTTTAATCCACCTTTTGTGCACGCTTCTTTAAAACAAGCCCTACTTGCTAATTCAAAAGCTAACACACTTGAGTCTACATCGTGGTGTAGTCCATCTAAAATAGTTACTTTGTAATCTATCATAGGAAATCCAGCGAGAATTCCACCATCTGAAACTGTTTCAATTCCTTTTTCGACTCCTGGAATAAATTCTTTAGGAATAGCTCCTCCTTTAATTTTACTTTCAACTTCTCTTCCTTTTCCAGGCTCTTGTGGTTCTACCAACAATTTAACTTTAGCAAATTGTCCAGCACCACCACTTTGTTTTTTATGTGTGTATTCAACCTCTGATGAATTTTCTATTGTTTCTCTATATGCAACTTGAGGGGCTCCAACATTTGCCTCTACTTTAAATTCTCGTTTCATTCTATCCACAATGATATCTAAGTGTAATTCACCCATACCTTTGATAATTGTTTGACCTGACTCCTCATCTGAAGTCACTCTGAAAGAAGGATCTTCTTTAGCAAGTCTTCCTAAAGCCTCACCCATTTTTTCTTGATCGGCTTTAGTTTTAGGTTCAACTGCAATTTCAATCACAGGATCTGGGAATTCCATAGGTTCTAAAAGAACACTATTTTCTTTATCACATAAAGTGTGTCCGGTAATCGTATTTTTTAAACCAGCCAAAGCTACAATGTCACCAGCATTAGCTTCTTTAATATCTTCTCTTGAGTTGGCATGCATCAATAGCATTCTTCCAACTCTCTCCTCTTTCTCTTTTGATGAGTTATAAACAGCAGTTCCAGTTTTAATAGTACCAGAATAAATTCTTATAAAAGTTAATGACCCAACAAATGGGTCATTTGCAACTTTGAAAGCTAAAGCTGAAAATGGTGCACTATCTTCAAATTTCATATCTATTTCATCTTCACTACCTAATTTTGTTCCTTTAATTGAACCAATATCAACCGGACTCGGTAAATAATTAACAACAGCATCTAATAAAGGTTGTACACCTTTATTTTTAAAAGCTGATCCAGTCATAACCGGCACAAAATCAAAATTTAATGTACCTTTTCTTATACATTTTACTAAATCTTCCTCTTTTATTTCCTCTCCATTTAAATATGACTCCATTAATTTTTCGTCCTGTTCAACAGCTGCTTCAACTAGTTCTGTTCTATATTTTTCAGAAATTTCTTTTAAATCGGCAGGTATATCTTTGTATTCCCACTCAGCACCTAAGGCTTCATTCTTCCAAACTTGAGCTTTCATTTTTACTAAGTCAACAACACCTGTTAGAGACGCTTCTATACCTATAGGAACTTGGATAACTAATGGTTTTGCTCCCAATCTGTCTCTTATCATATCTACACATCTAAAAAAATCAGCTCCTGTTCTGTCTAATTTGTTCACAAAACAAATTCTTGGAACTTTATATTTGTCTGCCTGTCTCCAAACGGTTTCGGACTGAGGTTCAACACCAGCAACACCATCAAAAACTGCTACAGCACCATCTAAAACTTTAAGAGATCTTTCGACTTCAATAGTAAAATCAACGTGACCAGGTGTGTCAATGATATTAATTCTATGGTCTTGCCAAAAACAAGTTGTTGCTGCTGATGTAATTGTAATCCCTCTTTCTTGCTCTTGCTCCATCCAGTCCATTGTCGCAGCACCATCATGGACTTCTCCAATTTTATGACTCTTTCCTGTGTAATATAAAATTCTTTCTGTTGTAGTTGTTTTACCAGCATCAATATGAGCCATGATACCAATATTTCTATATTTATCTAAAGTATGAGTTCTAGACATAATCTTTTACCACCTAAAATGTGCAAATGCTTTATTTGACTCAGCCATTTTATGAACATCTTCTTTTTTTTTAACTGCGGCTCCTTTTTTTTCATATGCATCATAAAGCTCATTGAAAATCTTATCAGACATATTTTTATCTTTTCTTTTTCTTGCAGAGTCTATTAACCATCTGATCGCTAAAGCTTGGGCTCTTTTGTTTTTTACTTCAACTGGAACTTGATAAGTTGCTCCTCCGACTCTTCTAGATCTAACTTCAACTGTTGGCTTAATATTATTAATCGCCTCATTAAAAATATTTATAGGCTCATCTTTTGATTTAGTTTTGATTTTTTCTATAGCATCGTAAACAATTTTTGAAGCTATGCCTCTTTTACCATCGTACATGAGGTTATTTATTAATTTTGGAATAATTGTTGAATTAAATTTTGGGTCTGGAACTATATCTTTTTTAGGTTGTGATTTTTTCCTAGACATTTTTATTTACCCTTTTTAGTTCCGTATAAAGATCTTCTTTTTTTTCTATTTGCAACTCCTTGGGTATCGAGATTTCCTCTTAATATGTGATACCTAACACCAGGTAGATCTTTGACTCTTCCGCCTCTTATTAAAACAAC
>CACBRY010000015.1 GCA_902541825.1 uncultured Pelagibacteraceae bacterium
ACTTATTTGCTTTTTCTAATGCTGAATTATCATTTTTATTTATCATCGTTATTATTCCAATATCATATGGTGCAACAGATATTGGCCATTTCATGATTTCATTTTTCTCATCGTATTTTGCTTCTATTATTGCTCCTACTAACCTTGAAACTCCTATGCCGTATGAGCCCATTTTAACAAAATCTTTTTTACCACCAGGAAGATCTACTGATGCACCCATAGGTTTTGAATATTTGTCACCAAAATAAAATATATGACCCACCTCAATACCTTTAGTTTTCAATCGATTAGTTTCTGAAACTTTTTTTTCAAACTCATTCTTGTCAAATTTTTCATCAGTAACTGAGTAAAATTCTTCATATTTTTTTCTCAGGTCTTCTAACGATTTTTTTTCTAATTTTGTGCCCTCACTTTTCAAATCAAAAATTCTTTTATCCGTATAAATTTTACTTTCACCAGTTTCAGCTAAAATAATAAACTCATGAGAAAGGTTACCTCCTATAGGTCCAGTATCAGCAGCCATTGGAATGGCAGTAAGATCTAATCTCTTAAAAGTTTTTAAATAAGATAAAAAAAATTTATTATAAGAAAATAGAGCTTCCTCATCAGAAATATCAAATGAGTAAGCATCTTTCATATAAAACTCTCTACATCTCATTATTCCAAATCGTGGTCTAATCTCATCTCTAAATTTCCATTGAATATGATATAAAAGTTGCGGAAGAGATTTATAAGATTTAACTGATGCTCTAAATATATCTGTTACAAGTTCTTCATTGGTTGGGCCGTAAAGCATTTCACGATTTTGACGATCTTTTATTCTTAGCATTTCTTCACCGTAGTCCTCGTAGCGCCCACTCTCTTTCCATATTTCACTTGATTGTATGGTTGGCATTAAAATTTCTTGAGCTCCAATTTTGTTTTGCTCTTCTCTAACAATATCCTCAATTTTTTTCATGACTTTAAAACCTAATGGTAACCAAGAGTAAATTCCTGCTGATGATTGTTTAATCATTCCCACACGTAACATTAATTGATGTGATTTTATTTTAGCTTCTGAAGGATTGTTTTTTAAAATTGGAATAAATGATTGTGAAATATACATTCTAAGTGATTATATTTCTTAAATTTAAATATTCAAATTTCATAAGTAAGTAAATAATTATAAACAAAACTGTTGTAATTCCAGTACAATAAACAAATTTCTTTAACATTTTTGGATTTTCTGGAGAGCCTGGATCCTCACCCTCAATTTTAATCACTTTATTTCTCTCTACATCTATTGGTAGAATTGCAAAGAAAATTATCCACCAAATAATTATATAGATTATTGCTAATCCTGTGAGGCTCATTAAATCTTAACCAAGTTAATATTAGCTAAAGGTTTTTTTCCAGTTTTTTCTTTAGTAAATTTACGACAAGCAATTTTTAGTGCATCTATTAAATTGTGCTCTTGCTGTTTATTACCAAGTTTAAATGTTCTTGATGTTTTTTCAATTTCATCTTCTAGTCCATATAAAAACTCCTCTTTCTCATAAATAGGCAATCCCCTGAAAGTGATTATCGGACTATTGTGGATATTTCCCTTTGGAGTAATTAAAATTGTTATTTCCAAATATCCATTACTACTCAAATTTCTTCTGTCTTTTATTGACTGAGAATCTTCTTCAACACTAACATTTCCATCTAAATATAATCTACCACTCGGTGCTTTATCATAAACTTCTGGTTTATCTCCAGGTGATAATTTTACAATATCTCCATTTTCAACTTGAACAGGATGTGGAACCTGCATTTCTTTTGCAAAATTGATATGTTCTATCATATGTCTGTGCTCTCCATGAACAGGAATAACACATTGGGGTTTGACCCATTGATACATATCTTTAAGATCTTCTCGATTTGGATGACCTGATACGTGAATAAATTCAGTTTCTTCAGAGATCACCTCGATACCATCTTTCACTAATTGATTATGGAGCTTATAAAGTTTTTTTTCATTACCTGGAATAATTTTTGATGAAAAAATTACAGCGTCATCTTTTTCAATAAATACATCTGGATGAACATAATTTGCTATTCGCATCATTGCTCCCATTGGTTCACCTTGACTACCTGTGCATAAATAGAGAATTTTTTCTCTAGAGAAGTTTTTTGCATCCCTGGGATCAATAGGTTCAATTGTATTTTTTAAATATCCACATTGTCTTGCAGCCTTATAAATTCTGTGCATTGATCTTCCAACTAAAGATATCTGTCTCCCAGATTTTTCAGCACAGTAAAAAGCTGTTTCCATTCTTGCGACGTTTGACGCGAAAGAAGTAATGATAACTCTTTTTTTTAATCGATTAACTATATTTAACAAATTTTTTCTTACATCTAACTCTGATCCTGATCTTCCGGCACTAAAAACATTTGTTGAGTCACAGATCATTGCTAAGACACCCTCATCACCTATTTCTTTTAACCTTTTAGAATTAATTTCATCACCGATTAGTGGATTTGGATCGACTTTCCAGTCTCCAGTATGTAGAATTACACCCGCTGGGGTTTTTATTCTTAAGCCATTTGGCTCTAGTATTGAATGTGTTAAGGTGATGTATTCAATATCAAACTTTTCTAATGAAATATTTCCATTTAATTCAACAATTTGTAGATCTTTAGTAATATCAATATGTTTTTCTTTAAATTTTTCCTTTATCAAAACAGCTGTGAACGGTGTTGCGTATATCTTGCATTGAAGTTTTGGCCATAAATGAGCAATTGCTCCAATGTGATCTTCATGGGCATGGGTAAGAACTATACCTAATAAATTATCTTTCTTTTCAACAATAAATCCTGGATCTGGATAAATTAAATCTATTCCAGGAAGAGTATCATCTGCAAAAGTAACACCAATATCAACCATTATCCATTTGTGGTCGCCTGGTAAACCATAACCAAACAGATTCATGTTCATCCCAATTTCACCAGATCCACCTAGTGGACAAAATAATAATTCTTCTTTCATCAATTTAATAATTTAGAAATTTTTATAAGACCCTTAACAGTGATATCTTTGTTTTCAATAACTTTTGTTTTAATCGAATTTTTAAATAAATCAGAAAAGCCACCCGTAATAACAACCTTATAAGATTTTCTTGTTTCTTTCTTAATCAAATTAATAATATTGTCAATTAAGCCTGCATAGCCCCAAAAAAAACCTGATCTAACAGCTGAATTCGTATCAATTCCAATAACTTTTTTTATTTTTTTAAGATTAATTTTTGGTATCAGAGAAGCCTTATCAGTTAAAGTATTTAATGAAATACTTATACCGGGAGCGATAACACCTCCTCGGTAAGTATTATTTGCTAATACATCGAAAGTTGTAGCTGTGCCAAAATCTAAAATGATGAAATTTTTCTTAGGACTCATTAAACTTATTGCATTTGCCAGTCTATCAGAGCCGACTTGTTTAAAGTTTGCTTTTATATTTAGAATAGATTTTAAATTGAGATCTTTTATTTCATAACACTTAACTTTAGTTTTTTTTGATATAAATTTTCTAATAGAGTTAAAAGTTTTTGGGACAACGCTACAAAATAATATCTTTTCAATATTCTTGAAATCTTTTGTTAAAATTTTAAATTTTTTATTAAGAATTGAGTTTGTTATTGATTTTGATGGTAAACTTATTTTTTTTAAGATCTTATCTTTAGGATTTACTAAAAATAATTTAGTTACTGAATTTCCAATATCTCCTAAAATTAGCATATTTATATTTATACTCTTTTTTTAATTAATCTTTTTAAATTGTTTTCAAAAATCTTTTTTAGTTTAAATTCAAATTTTTTTTTTGATATGTCTTTGTTTATAAGCTCTCTTAAATGAGTAGTTGGATAATTTCTTATAAAGGGACTTTTTATTAAATTTACCCCAATTCCAACAATCAAATAAGTATTATTAAATTTATTCACTTTTTCTTGTAATATTCCACATATCTTTTTTTTTTGGATTAAAAGATCATTAGGTTTTTTAAAATGAATCTTTTTTTTATAATATTGTGAAATACATTTTTTAACTATTAAACAATTAATTTTAGTTAATTTATTTAAAGATATCTTAAAGTTTTTAAGATTATAAAAAAAACTTACGAATAAATTTCCTTTATAGGAAACCCATTTTTTTCCATATTGGCCTCTACCATTAACTTGCAAATCAGATAAGATCATACCAAAATCATAATTATAATTTTTGATTATTCTTATTGCGGTATTGTTGGTACTTTTTACTTTATTAAATCTAAATATTTTAAATTTCATTAAATTATATTGATTTTTGAAACTACATCAATCAATTCACTAGGAAAAATAAAGTACATCAAAATTAGTATTGTAGAAACTGTTAAAGATAACTTCAACCAAAGGTTATGATCTTTGTCGTAACTATCTTTTTCCTCATCAAAATACATTATCTTAATAATTCGCAAGTAATAAAACGCTGCTACTACTGTTGATAATAGTCCAACAATAGCTAAAAAATACATTGACTGTTCAATGACAGATTTAAAAATATAAAATTTTGCAAAAAAACCTGCTAGTGGCGGTATTCCGGCTAGAGAAAATAGAATTATCAATAATGAAATTGAGAGCAAGGGATGATTTTTTGATAATCCTGATAAATCATCTATTTGTTCATAATAAATATTGTTTCTTTTCATCATTAACAAACATGAAAAAAAACCTAGGTTCATGATAATATAAATAGTCATATAAATAACTGAGCTTTGTATCCCTTCATTAGACCCAGTTGCTAAACCTGCTAATGCATATCCAATATGACTAATCGAGCTATAAGCTATAAGTCTTTTAAGATTTTTTTGTCCTATTGCTGCTATCGCACCAAAAAGCATGGATGCGATTGATAAAAAAACTAAAATCATTTGCCACTGATCAATAAGATTTAAAAAAGGAACAAATAAAAATCTTATAAACACAGTTAACGCTGCTATTTTAGGAACCATTGTAAAAAATAATGTTACTGATGTTGGCGACCCTTCATAAACATCTGGGGCCCACATATGAAAAGGTACAGCAGAAATTTTAAACGCTAAACCCACCAAAATAAAAACTATTCCAAAAGTAATAGCATATTCATTTGTATTAAATTGGGTTGAAATAACATTAAAATTTGTTGAACCTGTAAAACCATAAATCAAAGAACAACCGTACAATAATAAACCTGAGGATAATGCACTTAAAACAAAATATTTTAATCCTGCCTCAGATGATTTTAATTGATCTCTATTAAATGTTGCCAAAACATACAAGGCTAATGACTGAAGCTCCAAACCCATATAGAAAACAATTAGATCATTAGAGCTGATCATAATCATCATGCCCAATACAGAACTTAGAATTAAAATTGGATATTCAATTTTGAAAATTTTAAAGGTTCTTAAATAATTTGATGAAATTAGCAAAACTACAAAAGCAGCCAATAAAGTTATAATCTTCATGAATGATGACAAATAATCAATGATAATACTCTCATTAAATAGAGTTGTCGGATTAATACTTAAAGTTTCATTAAATGTAATGACTGCTGTAATTAATAAAACTAATAATGAAATATTATGAATTATTTTTGAACTATCTTTTTTAAAAACCCCTAAGATAAGTAAAAACATTATTGATAATGAGATAAAAATTTCTGGAAATATTAATTCAATATTATTCATTATTTGCTTGCCACACTGAAGTTATATGTATCTATTAAATCTCTAATTGAAACTTCAATAGTGTTAATTAATGGTTCTGGATAAAAACCAAAATATAAAGTTGGTATAGCTAAACAGGTGAGCGTGAACGCCTCTGATTTATTTAAATCAATCATTTTTTTTAACTCAGAGTTTATTAGTTTTCCAAAAATAACTCTTTTGTACAACCAAAGCATATATGCTGCTCCAATGATTACTCCTAAACTAGCTAATACTGCTACTAAAAAATTATCTTTAAAAGCAGCCATTAAAATTAAAAATTCACCAACAAACCCACTTGTTCCTGGTAATCCTAAAGCAGCTAAAGTAAATACCATAAATAAAATAGCATATTTGGGTATAACAGTAACAATACCTCCATAGGTTGCGATCAATCTAGAATGCATTCGATCATAAACAACGCCAACACATAAAAATAAAGCTGCTGATACTAGACCGTGACTAATCATTTGAATTATACTTCCTTCAATACCTTGCTGTTGGATTGTAAATATACCTAAAGTAACAAACCCCATATGGGCCACAGAAGAATAAGCTATTAATTTTTTCATATCCTCTTGCATTAAAGCTATTAACGACGTGAAAATGATTGCGATAACACTTAATGTATAAATTAAAGGAGTAAAAACCTCTGAAGCGGAGGGAAATAATCCCAAAGAAAATCTTATAAATCCATAGCCTGCCATTTTAAGTAAAATAGCAGCTAACAACACCGATCCTGCTGTTGGAGCTTCAACGTGTGCATCTGGAAGCCATGTATGAACTGGCCACATTGGAGTTTTTACTGCAAATGAACTAAAAAAAGCTAGCCACAACAAATTTTGATATTTCGTATCTATACCTAATTCATAAAGTTGAACAACATCTGTGGTACCTGTGATCCAATAAATTGAAATTATTGCCACTAACATTAGAACTGATCCCAAAAGAGTAAATAAAAAAAACTTAAAAGCAGAATAAACTCTTCTTGCTCCACCCCAAATTCCAATAATTAAAAACATTGGGATTAATCCAGCCTCGAAAAATAAGTAAAAAACAACAAGATCTAGAGAACAAAAAACACCTATCATGAAAGTTTCCATAATAAGTATAGCTATTAAAAATTCATTTAATCTTTTCGTGACTGAATTATTAACTGAAATTATACATAAAGGTGTAATAAATGTTGTAAGAATTATAAAAAGTATTGATATTCCATCAACTCCTACTTTGTAATTAATTAAACCTTTGATCCAAATTCTATCTTCAACAAATTGGAAAGCAGAAGTTGTTTGGTCAAATAAAAACCATAAATAAATAGATAAAAAAAAGTTTACTAGAGATGTAAATAAGGCAACATATTTTGCAGTAATCTTATTTTCACTTTTACTTTTTGTAAAAAATAAAAAGAGTGCTCCAATGGAAGGTAAAAGTATTAATGAAGAAAGAATTGGGAAATTCATTATTTAACAATTAAGAAGGTTAAAAAAGCTGAAAAACCAAGTAACATTATAAATGCATATTGATAAATATAACCACTTTGGAATTTGTTGGCTTTGATAGAAAATTTTTTAATCATTCCAGAAATACCATCAGGTCCAAAACCATCAATAACTTTAACATCAAAAAATTTCCATAAAAATAAACCAAATTTTTTTGAAGATTTTACAAATAATATTTCGTAAATTTCATCAAAATACCATTTGTTCAACAAAAATTTATATAGTGGCTCATTAATACTGACTAGTTGAGCTGAAAAATTCTTATTTTTTACGAATAAATAATAAGCAAGTGGTATAGATAAAGTTACTAATGTTGGGGTTAAAACTAAAAACCACAATGGTGGGTGGTCAGTGCTTAATGGTTCTAAAAAGAAAATCGATTTATTCCAAAAATTATTTATTCCTTCATAATCTATAAATAAATCCTTAAAAATAAATCCAGCAAAAATCGCTCCAAGAGATAACATTATCAGAGGTATTAACATAACTAATGGAGACTCATGTGTTTCCTCGATATTGAATTTCTTGTTGTTATATTGACCATGAAAAGTTTTAAACATCAGTCTCCACGAATAGATTGATGTTAAAAAAGCCGTAAATATTCCGATACCAGCTGCGTAGTAACCTGTTGTAGTGCCACTTAAATATGCAAATTCTATAATTGCATCCTTAGAATAAAAACCAGACAGCAAAGGAAATCCTGTTAACGCTAAAGTTCCAATTATCATTAGAGCATAAGTGTATGGCAATTTTCTCCATACTCCTCCCATATTATTTATGTTTTGCTCATCTTTAAAAGCATGAATAACAGACCCTGATCCTAGAAATAATAATGCCTTAAAAAATGCATGAGTAAATAAATGAAACATTGCAACATTATATGCACCTACACCAGCAGCAAAAAACATATAACCTAATTGACTACAAGTGGAATAAGCTATGATTTTTTTTATGTCTGTTTGAACTAAAGCTACACTCGCTGCAAAAAAAGCGGTACTCATACCTACTACAGTGACAATGTTTAAAGCTAACTCTGAATATTCGTATATCGGTGAACATCTTACAACCAAAAAAACTCCAGCAGTAACCATAGTGGCTGCATGGATCAAAGCTGAAACAGGTGTTGGACCTTCCATTGCATCTGGCAACCAGGTATGTAAAAAAATTTGAGCCGATTTACCCATAGCACCAATGAATAATAAGATACAAATTAAATCTATAGCATTAATCTGAATACCTAAAAAATTAAGTTTTTCATCTACAACTGATGGGATTTGATTAAAAACTTCTGTGTAGTTAACTGTACCAAATAAATAAAAAATTAGAAATATACCAAGAGCAAAACCAAAATCCCCAACTCTATTTACAACAAACGCCTTAATAGCTGCTGCATTTGCAGTTTCTTTTTTAAACCAAAAACCAATTAAGAAATAAGAACAAAGACCTACCCCCTCCCAACCAAAAAATAATTGAATAAAATTATCAGCTGTTACCAACATTAACATGGCAAATGTAAATAACGATAAGTAAGCCATAAATCTTGGTTTATGAGGATCATGGGACATGTATCCAATTGAATAGATATGAACCAATGCAGAAACAAAAGTTACAACCACTAACATTACTGATGACAACGCATCTATTTTCATTGACCAGTTTACCTCAAGTGATCCAGAATTAATCCATGTAGCAATTATGATATTTTCCTCGTATTGATTGAAAATTACCTCATAAAATACAATTGCTGAAAGAATAGCTGAAATTGATATCAACAAACTTGTAACTATTTCAGAATTTCTATCGCCTATAAATTTACCAAAAAATCCAGATATAATTGATGCAATTAATGGTAATGCTAAAATTGAAATTTCCATTTTATCCTTTTAATTTATCTATCTCTTCAACTCTTATAGTTCCCGCATTTCTGTAATAGACTACTATTATAGCAAGACCAATAGCTGCCTCAGCAGCTGCAACAGTTAAAATAAATAATGTAAAAACTTGACCAGTTAAATCACCAAGATAAATAGAAAATGATACTAAATTAATGTTCACAGCTAATAATATCAGCTCAATACTCATCAAAATCACGATAATATTTTTTCTATTAAGAAAGATACCAATCACACCAATACTAAAGATAACCGCTCCTAAAGTAAGATAATGTCCTAAACCTATTTCAGTCATCTATCTTTACTCCTTTATTTGATTGAACTTCTAAAACTTCGATACCTTCGGACCTTTCTCTAGAAATTTGCTTCAAATAACTTTGTGTTTTTAATCCTTCTCTTCGTCTAAAGGTAAGAACGATCGCTCCAATCATTGCAATTAATAATATCATTCCACTAATTTGAAAAATATGAATGTAATCAGTATACAAAACCTGGCCTAATGAATGTGTATTACTTATTTCATTAGAACTTTGAGTAGTATTTGGATTAGACAGCTCAGGTTTATATTTCCAACCACCTACAACAATAATTAATTCAAAAAAAATAATTGTGCTTATAATTAAACCGACTGGAATGTGGCTAGAAGTAGTTGACTCAGAATTAAACCATTGATTTTTTTGTTGAGCAACATTTAACATCATCACAACGAATAAGAACAAAACAGCTACTGCACCGACATATACGATGAGCATTATCATTCCTAAAAACTCCGCGCCAATCATTATAAAGAGACATGAAATACTAATAAAATCTAATATTAAAAAAAAAACTGAGTGTACGGTATTTTTCGAAACTGTAACCATGATGGCTGAAATAACTGCAATAATCGAAAAGACATAAAAAAATATTGCATGAGCTAACATAAATTTACCTATAAGGATTGTCTGATTTTATATTCGCCGCTAAAATATTTTCCCATCTATCACCATTATCTAATAGTTTTTCTTTAGTATAATAAAGCTCTTCTCTTGTCTCTGTTGAAAATTCAAAATTTGGACCTTGAACTATTGCATCTACAGGGCATGACTCCTCACATAAACCACAATAAATACATTTCATCATATCAATATCGTAACGCGTAGTTTTTCTGCTTCCATCAGATCTTTCAGCTGACTCGATTGTAATTGCTTGCGCTGGACAGACTGCTTCACACAACTTACATGCTATACATCTCTCTTCACCATTTGGATATCTTCTAAGTGCATGCTCTCCTCTAAATCTTGGGCTAATTTTTCCTTTTTCAAAAGGATAATTTATTGTTTTTTTTGTTTTAAACATTTCTCTTAAAGCGATTAGTAAGCCAGTTGCAAAATCAACCATGAATATTGTTTTTAAAAATCTTGTAATTTTCATTTAGAGTGTAGGTAAAAGGTTAAAATAAAATAAATAACTAGCAGTCAAAACAACATAGGTAAGAGAAAATGGAAGGAATATTTTCCAACCTAATCTCATTAATTGATCATATCTATATCTTGGTACAACTGCTTTAACTAATGCAAATAAAATAAATAAAAGTAATATTTTTAAAATTAACCAAATAGCTCCTGGTATCAAATTAAATGGATATAAATCAATAGGTGATAGCCAGCCTCCCAAAAATAAAATCGATCCTAAAGCACACATTAATAAAATGTTTGCATACTCCCCTAACCAGAACATTGCATACATCATACCAGAATATTCAGTTTGATATCCAGCAACTAATTCTGCTTCAGCTTCTGGTAAATCAAAAGGTGGTCGATTTGTTTCTGCTAAAGCAGAAATAAAAAATATTACAAACATTGGAAATAAAGGAATTATGAACCAGATTTTTTGTTGAGCTAAAACTATATCACTTAAATTTAATGATCCTACACACAAAAGGACATTAATGATAATAATACCAATTGAAACCTCATAAGAAACCATTTGCGCTGCAGATCTTATTGACCCTAAAAAAGGATATTTGGAATTGGACGCCCAACCCCCCATGATAATTCCATAAACTCCAAGAGATGAGACAGCAAAAATATAAAGAATTCCAACATTTATATTGGCTAAAACCTGATCTTCTCCAAAAGGTATAACTGCCCAAGCTATTAAAGCTAAAGTCATAGTAATAATTGGAGCTAAAATAAAAATAATCTTATTAGAGCTAGCTGGTATTATGATTTCTTTAAAAATATATTTTAGTGCATCAGCTAATGACTGTAATAAACCAAAAGGCCCAACAACATTAGGACCTTGTCTTTTTTGAACGAAAGCCCAAACTCTTCTATCTAACCAAACAATCATGGCAACAGAGACTAAAACTGGGACAAGAAGAAAGAGGATTTTGTAAACCTCTTCAAAAACTAAATTTATATATTCCATTTATTTACCCCTCGGTGCCAGTTCGTTTAACCTCTAATTTAGAATTATTACAATTCAACATTGTTTTTGATGATCGTGCAATTACATTTGAAAAATAGTAATCCTTATATGTTATTTTGAGGATTTCATCCTCAAAATTTATTAAATCTACTTTAGTATTAGAGAGATTTTCTTGTTTTTCTTTTTTTAAATTGAGATAATTAAACATACTGCTCTCTAATTCATCTTTATCATTAAAAAGTTTTCTATTATTCATAAATTCAGCAAGATCATTTATAATTTCCCAATCTTCTTTAGCATCTCCTGGCGGATATGAAGCTTTATAAGCTTTTTGGACTCTTCCTTCTAAATTAGTATAATGACCTGATTGTTCTGTATAAGCTGCTCCTGGTAAGATAATATCTGCTAGTTCTGCACCATTATCTCCATGGCTTCCTACATATATTACAAATTCATTTTTTTTATTAAATTTAAGATTATCTTGTCCTATTAAAAAAACTAAATCAAATTCATTTTCATTCAGTTTCTTTATTAATTCATTTGATGGATCAATTATATCAAGATCTAAACTCCCAACTGTAGCTGCATCAGAAGGTAAAAAATTAAAAGGGCTCCAATCATCAGTAAATTTATTATTATCCAATAAAAAGTTTTTAAATGAACTAAACAAAAATTCTGCTGACTTAGATCTTAAAAACGACTCTCCAAATATTATTAATGGTTTTTGAGCATCAATAATATCTTTTGCAAGTGCATTTTTATTCTCAAAAATATTTTTGATTGTTTGAGTTTTTCCATCAAGGCTTTGATAAGGATAAGTAAGATCACCTACATCATTTAAAGAAACAATTTTGACTTTATTTTTAAGATAAGCTTTTCGAATTCTAGCATTTAGCATTGTAGCTTCAAATCTTGGATTAGTACCAATTAACAGAATAAAATCTGACTCCTCAATACCATTAATCGTTGAATTGAATAAATAGTTTTCTCTTTTAGAGCTATCAATAAACATATCAAATGATCTAGACTCATAATTTTTTGTGTCTATAGTTCTCTCTAAAAATTCCTTAAATATGTAGCTAGCCTCCATATTTGTAAGATCACCCACAAATCCAGCTATTTTATCTTTGTTGGTATTTTGTATTTTTGATTTTATAATTTTAAAAACTTCATCCCATGAAGCTTTTTCAAACTTATTATTATATTTGATATATGGTGTATCTAGTCTTTGATTTAAAAGACCGTCACAAGCATATCTTGTTTTGTCTGATATCCACTCCTCATTTATATCCTCATTGATTACTGGTAGTACTCTTTTTACCTCCCAGTCATATGTGTCTACTCTTATATTTGATCCAACAGCATCCATTACATCAATAGTCTCAGTTTTTTTTAACTCCCAGGGTCTTGCTTCAAACACATAAGGTTTAGACGTAAGGGCTCCTACAGGGCAAAGATCTATTACATTACCTGATAATTCTGATTGTATTGATTTTTCTAAGTATGTTGTGATTTGCATATCTTCACCTCTACCTATTGCACCTAATTCAGGCACACCAGCAATTTCTGTTGCAAATCTAATGCATCTAGTACAATGAATACATCTGGTCATTTGGGTCTTAATAAGCGGACCCATGTTTTTATCAGGAACTGCTCTTTTATTCTCTTTAAATCTAGATTTATCAATTCCATAAAACATTGACTGATCTTGAAGATCACATTCACCACCCTGGTCACAAACAGGACAGTCCAAAGGATGATTTGCTAATAAAAATTCCATTACACCCTTTCTAGATTTTTCTATTTTGGGAGTATTTGTTTTTATAACCATACCCTCAGCAGCAGGCATTGCACAAGAAGCTATGGGTTTTGGAGATTTTTCCATCTCAACAAGACACATTCTGCAATTTCCAGCAATTGATAATTTTTCATGATAGCAAAATCTTGGAATTTCGACTCCAGCTTTTTCACAAGCTTGTAGAACAGTCAAACCTTCTTCGACTTCAACTTCTATATCGTTTACTTTTAATTTAAGCATTCTTATCTAACAAGTGCTGATCCACCAAATAAGGAATATTCTGGGTTTCTTTTACAATTGGATCAAAATTATTTCTTTTTTTAATTTCATCTTTAAAATGTCTTAACAAACCTTGAACAGGCCAAGATGATCCCTCACCAAATGCACATATTGTATGACCTTCAATTTGTTTAGTTACATCACCTAACATTTCAATTTCATCTTTTGAAGCCTCTCCTTTAGCCATTCTCTCAAGCATTCTCCACATCCACCCCGAACCCTCTCTACAAGGTGTACATTGACCACAGCTTTCATGCTTATAGAATCTAGCTATTCTTGCCATACATTTAATTATGTCTTGATCTTTATTTATTACCACTACTCCTGCTGTACCAAGCCCGCTTTTTTCGGCAACTAAAGAGTCAAAATCCATTGTTAGTGTTTCACACTTTTCTTTGGGAATAAGTGGCATTGAAGATCCTCCAGGTATTACAGCTTGTAAATTGTCCCAACCGCCTATTACACCTCCTGCATGAACTTCTATTAACTCTTTCAAAGGTATGTTCATTTCCTCCTCAACATTACATGGATTATTTACATTTCCAGAAATACAAAATATTTTAGTACCAGTATTTTTTTCTCTTCCCAAGGAAGCAAACCATTTACCACCTCTTCTTAGAATTGTTGGAACTACAGCTATGGTCTCAACATTGTTAATTATTGTTGGACATCCATATAAACCAATTAATGCTGGGAAAGGTGGTTTTAATCTTGGCTGACCTTTGTTACCTTCAATGCTCTCGAGTAATGCTGTCTCTTCTCCACAGATATAAGCTCCTGCACCGTAATGTATATAAATATCTAAATCCCATCCAGTTCCAGCCGCATTTTTTCCAATTAATTTTTTTTCATAAGCTTCGTCAATTGCGGCTTGAAGTTTTTGTCCATCTACAAAATACTCGCCTCTTATATAAATATAACAAACATGTGCTTGAATTGCATATGAAGCTATTAAACAACCCTCAATGAGTTTATGTGGTTCAAACCTTAAAATATCTCTATCTTTACAAGTACCTGGCTCTGACTCATCACCATTAATAACAAGGTAGTGAGGTCTAGATCCAACTTCTTTTGGTGCAAATGACCACTTAAGACCTGTAGGAAAACCTGCTCCCCCTCTCCCTCTTAATTGAGAGTCTTTCATTTCATTTATGATCCAGTCTCTACCTTTTTCAGTAATTTCTTTTGTATTCACCCAATCACCTCTTTTTTGAGCTGAAGTTAAATCTGAACCCAAATCGTTATATAAATTTTGAAAAATTCTATCTTGATCCTTAAGCATTTTTTAATTCCATTAATGTTTTTCTACCATTTTCTGGTTCATTATTTATGCGTCCTCTGTATGAACCTGGTTTTGGTATTTCATCTTTTAAAATTTTATCTAAAATTTCTAAAGTTTTTTCTTTATCTAAATCTTCATAATAATCATCATTAATTTGCATCATTGGAGCAGTGACACAAGCACCTAAGCACTCTACTTCCATCCATGAACAATTTTTATCTGGTAATAATTCAGATTCATTTTCGGAAATTTTTTCTTTGCAGGCCTCAACTAATTTACCAGCTCCCCTTATCATACAAGGTGTTGTAGTACAAACTTGAATGAAATATTTTCCAACTGGTGATAAATTAAACATACTATAAAAAGTCGCTACTTCATAAACTTTTATGTAAGGCATATCTAGAAGTTTTGCTATATATTTCATTGCAACTAAAGGTATCCAATTATCATTTTGTTTTTGAGCTATATATAACAACGCCATGACGGCACTTTGTTGTTTTCCTTTAGGATATTTTGAAATAATTTTATTTGCTGCCTCTAAAGAAGATGAATTAAATTCAAAACTCTCTGGTTGATCTTTAGCTGGTCTCTTTAAACTCATCTATCAACCTCACCAAAAACTATATCTAGAGAACCGAGCACTGCAGGAACATCAGCCAACATATGTCCTTTAATTAAATAATCCATTGATTGTAAATGTGAAAATCCAGGTGCTCGAATTTTACATTTATAAGGTTTGCTTGATCCATCTGAAATTAAATAAACACCAAATTCTCCTTTAGGTGCTTCAACCGCTGTATAAATTTCATCTTTAGGCACACGATATCCTTCAGTAAATAATTTAAAGTGATGTATCAAAGCTTCCATCGATTGTTTAATATCTTTTTTTGATGGAGGTGTTATTTTTCCATCAAAAGTTTTGATTGGACCTTTTTCCATTTTTGATAAACATTGTTTAATTATTTTGACACTTTCTTTCATTTCCTCAATCCTGCACAAATATCTGTCGTAACAATCTCCATTTTTTCCTACAGGAATTTTAAATTCTAGTTGGTTATAACAATCGTATGGTTGTGATTTCCTTAAATCCCATGGAACACCAGATCCTCTAATCATAACACCACTAAAAGAGTAATCTAGGGCGTCTTCTTTTGTAACAACACCAATGTCAACATTTCTTTGCTTGAATATTCTATTGTCAGTCAATAAGTTTTCTAAATCATTAATTATTTTTGGAAAAGTTTCGCAGAATTTTGCAATATCTGTCTCTAAACCTGCTGGTAAATCTTGATGCACACCACCTGCTCTAAAATAATTTGCATGTAATCTTGATCCAGATGCTCTTTCATAAAAAGTCATTAAAGTCTCTCTTTCTTCAAAACCCCACAAAGATGGTGTCAAAGCTCCAACATCTAATGCTTGTGTTGTAACATTTAAAATATGACTTAAAATCCTTCCAATTTCACAAAACATCACTCTTATTAATTGGGCTCTAATTGGAACATCAATATCTAAAATTTTTTCAACAGCTAAAGCAAAAGCATGTTCCTGGTTCATCGGAGCTACATAATCTAATCGATCAAAATATGGAACTGCTTGCATATAAGTTTTATTTTCTATTAATTTTTCAGTGCCACGATGTAATAAGCCAATATGTGGATCTGCTTTTTCAACAACTTCACCATCTAATTCTAATATAAGTCTAAGAACTCCATGAGCTGCTGGATGTTGAGGTCCAAAATTTAAGTTTAGGTTTTTAATTTTTTTTGTCATTACTATCAGTTAATTCTTTAATATATTTTGTGCCTTCCCACGGACTTTCATAATCAAAGTTTCTATAATTTTGTTCCAGTTTTACAGGTTCATTAACTACTTTTTTTTGATCCTCGCTGTATCTAACTTCGGTATGACCAGTTAAAGGAAAATCTTTTCTTAATGGATGACCCTCAAAACCATAATCTGTTAAAATTCTCCTTAAGTCAGGATGATCTTTGAAACTCACTCCATACATGTCAAAAACTTCTCTTTCCATCCAGTTAGCAGATGGAAAAATTGGTGTTAATGATGCAATAACTTCATTTTCACTTATATCGTAACTTAAGATCATTCTCTGATTAAACTCATGACTTAAAAATAAATATACAATTTTAAATCTTTTAGACCTTTCAGGATAATCAACAACTGTAATGTCTATAAGTTGTCTAAATTTTGTATCTTTATTAGTTTTAACAAATAAAACTACATCAATTAAATCTTCACTATCTATCTCAAGATAAATTTGATTATGTTTGATTTCAGAAGTATTTATTTTGGTGCCAAGCTCTGAATTAATCTTTTTTTCTAAATCAATTAAGTTATTCATATTATCTACTAATGGATCCTTTATTTCTTATTTTTTTTTGTAATTGCATAATTCCATATAATAAAGCCTCTGCAGAAGGAGGACATCCAGGAACATAAATGTCAACTGGAACAATACGATCACAACCTCTTACGACAGAATAAGAGTAGTGATAATATCCACCGCCATTAGCACAACTTCCCATTGATATTACATATCTTGGCTCAGGCATTTGATCGTAGACTTTTCTTAGAGCTGGTGCCATTTTGTTAGTTAAAGTGCCAGCAACAATCATTACATCAGATTGTCTTGGTGACCCACGAGGTGCAGCGCCAAATCTTTCTAAATCATATCTGGGCATTGCAGTTTGCATCATTTCAACTGCACAACAAGCAAGGCCAAAAGTCATCCAGTGTAATGATCCCGACCTTGACCAGTTTATTAAATTGTCTAATGATGTAGTAATAAAACCATTCTTACTAAAATCTTCAGCAAGTTGTTTAAACTCTTCCGGAACTTGATCTATCTTATTATTCATTTAAAAAAAATTTTATTCCCAGTCTAAAGCGCCTTTTTTCCATTCATAAATAAATCCGATAGTAAGTATGAATAAAAAAATCATCATTGAGGTAAAACCTAAAATTCCAATATTTCCTAAAGAAATTGCCCACGGAAATAAAAATGCTATTTCAAGGTCAAAAATTATAAAAAGTATAGCAACCAAATAAAAACGAACATCAAATTCCATTCTAGAGTCCTGAAATGGTTCAAATCCACATTCATAAGCTGATAACTTTTCTGGATCTGGATTTTTTGGAGATAGAATAAAATTGATTACTATAAATGCACAACTCAATCCTAATGCAATAATTAAGAACAATATTATAGGTAAATAATCCTTTAAAAATTCCGCAGTCATGTGGAATATATATCATTTTTTATAGCTAGATGAAGTGGTGTTAGGTCACATTATTCAAAATATACAGCGTATTTGATAGTGATTATCAGTGGTAAACTTGCAAAGTGGCG
This sequence comes from uncultured Pelagibacteraceae bacterium, assembly GCA_902541825.1. Taxonomy (GTDB): domain Bacteria; phylum Pseudomonadota; class Alphaproteobacteria; order Pelagibacterales; family Pelagibacteraceae; genus Pelagibacter. The sequence continues at coordinate 18,276 of CACBRY010000015.1, forward strand.
GGAGTGAAGGGACTCGAACCCTCGACCTATCGCGTGACAGGCGATCGCTCTAACCAACTGAGCTACACCCCCACTTTTGATTCTTTTGGTGGGCAGTAAAGGACTCGAACCTTTGACCCCCTCGGTGTAAACGAGATGCTCTACCAACTGAGCTAACCGCCCTAAACCAAAACAGAGTGATTTATATCTTTTGGAAAAATAACGTCAAGTTCTATTACTATTGAAAAATTGGCTTAAAAATTATTTTATTAATAAATCTTTTGAAAGTTAACAAAGATAGTCAAGTGCTTTAAGTATTCCACCTTTTTTATAGGGAATTTTGGATTTCATTAATCCCATTTCAACACCAGCTAAAGTTCCAGCTAACATCAATTCGTTAAAATCTCCTAAATGTCCGATTCTAAAAATTTTACCTGCAACTTTTGCTAAACCCGTACCTAAAGACATGTTATAATGATCTAAAATTATTTTTCTTAATGAGTCCGCATCATGTCCATCTGGAACCATTACTGCTGTTAGTGAATCTGAATATTCCTCTGGATTTTTACAAAGTATTTCTAAACCCCAAGCTTTTACAGCAACTCTAGTAGCTTCTGCAAATCTTTTATGTCTAGTAAATACATTTTCTAAACCTTCTTCAGTCAACATGTTAATTGCTTCATCTAATCCATACAATAAATTTGTTGCTGGTGTATATGGAAAATAACCTTTTTTATTATTTTCAAGCATTGGTTTCCAATCCCAATATGATTTTGGTAAATCAGAAGCTTCATAAGCTTTTAAAGCTTTTGAACTTATTGCATTGAAGGAAAGTCCTGGAGGTAATAATAATCCTTTTTGAGAACCACCAACTGTAACATCAACTTTCCACTCTTCGTGTCTATAATCTATAGATCCAAGTGAGGAAATTGTGTCAACAAATAGTAATGCAGGATGTTCTGCATTGTCCATCGCTTTTCTTATTTTTCCAATTCTACTTGTTACTCCTGTAGATGTTTCATTATGAACCGCACAGACTGCTTTAATTTTTTTTTCTTTATCTTCCTTCAATTTTTGCTCAACAATATTCGGATCAACACCTGTTCTCCAGTCACCTTTAACAAAGTCGATTTCTAATTTAAATTTTTCTGCAATATCATACCAAAGTGTAGAGAAGTGTCCTGTTTCAAACATTAAAATTTTATCACCTGCACTTAAAGTATTTACAATTGCAGCTTCCCAAGCACCTGTCCCTGAAGCAGGAAATATTATTACAGGTTCTGAAGTTTTAAAAATTAACTTTATTCTATCTAAAACTCTTAAACCAAGTTCTGCAAAATCTGGACCTCTATGGTCTATTGTTGGATAATCCATTGCTCTTAAAACTCTATCAGGAACGTTAGTTGGACCTGGTATTTGTAAAAAATGTCGACCTGGTCTTATATTGTTTGAAATTGCCATTCTGCTGTATATGCTAAAGAAATTATATAATCAAACTTATAATGTATGACAAATGGTAGTAATTCAATTGAGACCTTGGAAGTTTATGTTTTGAATAACCCTGATGAGGTTAATCCTCACTGGGTAAGTCATTTCATAGTTCCAACAGCAAATGAATTATTGATTAAGATTAAAACTAAAGATGGTAATTCTGGTTTTGGTCTGGCGACAAGTTATACGGATATCAAACCAATTATCAAACCTTTCTCTAATGGTTTACAGGATTTAATAGTTGGAGAGGATCCTTTTTGTCCAGAGAAATTGTATGAAAAAATTTTTAGATTAACAGATACACGCCAAAGCAATGAAAAAGGTTGGAGTAGAGAAGCTTTGATTAGAATTTCTGCTGCTTTAGATATTGCATGCTGGGATTTGATAGGTAAAGCCTCAAAAATTCCACTATATAAGTTGTTTGGAGGTTACAGAAATAAAATTCCTGTATATGTAACATGTGCTTATTATAGAGATGGTAAAAATGAAAAAGAACTTAGAGAAGAATTACAAAAATTAATTAAAATTGGCCATCAAAGCTTTAAAGTTAAAGTAGGTGGATTAAGTATAAAAGAAGATGCCAAAAGATTAGAAATAATTCGAAAAGAAATTGGTGACGATAAAGATCTAATGATTGATGTTAATAGAGCATGGGACCTAAAAACGGCTATTGAGGGAGTGAAAGAATTTGAGAGATTTAATCCAACTTGGATAGAAGAGCCTGTGAGATGGGAAGATGATAGAAGAAATTTAAAACTTTTATCACAACAAACAAAAATTCCTTTATCAGGTGGAGAAAGTGAAATTACGATTTATGGATGTCGATCCATGGTGGAAGAAAATGCAATTCAAATTTTACAATTTGATTGCACAATGTTTGGTGGTTTTACAAATGGTAAAAAACTTTCTGCTTTATGTGAATTAAATCATTTAGATATAGCACCACATCATGATTGTTATATTCATGCTCCTTTAGTTGCGTCGTCACCATCTGGAAGAATAGTCGAGTCATTTGATGATGAAAGAGATCCTCTACAAGCTGAATTATTTGAAAATTCCCATAAAATGAGTAATGGTTGGATACATCTAAATGAAAATCCAGGTTTAGGATTAGAAATTTCAGAAACCGCGTTAAAAAAGTTCGGTAAACTAGTTTACAAAAATAAATAAACCTTTAATTAACTTTTATGCGGTTTAGTTCAGATCAAATACAAAAAATTGGAAAAGAAATAAGTAGTAAAGTTGATGGGAAAACTTTATTTGATGAGTTTTCTCGGGGTCGATACAGCACTGATGCATCAGTTTATCAAATTAAGCCCCTAGGTGTAGTTCTTCCAAAGGATACAAATGATGTTTTAAAATTAATGGAATACTCTCAAAAGAATTCTATTCCTCTACTAGCTAGAGGTGGCGGAAGTTCTCAATGTGGTCAAACTGTAGGTGAAAGTATAGTTCTTGATTACTCAAAACACCAAAATAAAATATTAGAGCTAAACGTAGAGGAAAAATATGTATGGGTTCAGCCTGGTGTTGTATTAGATCATTTAAATTCATTTTTAAGGCCATATGGTTTATGGTTTCCTGTAGATGTGTCTACAAGTAGTAGAGCAACTATTGGAGGGATGTCAGCAAATAATTCATGTGGATCAAGATCTTTATATTATGGAAATATGGTTCACAACGTACTAGCTATTGAAGCAATTTTAGATGATGGTTCGTTACATACTTTCGATCAAATTAATAAAACCTATCTAACAACGACTAATAACCAAGATCGTTTTTATAAAATAATTGATAAATTTTTAAATTTAAGACAAAAAGTTAGTAAGGATATTGATGAAAATTGGCCAACCACTCAAAGAAGAGTTGGTGGTTATAATATCGATTTGATTGATCCAAATGGATTTAATTCATCAAATTTATTAGTTGGTTCTGAAGGAACATTGTCACTTTTTAATAAGATAAAATTAAAATTATCTGAAATTCCTAAAAATAAAATTTTAGGTGTTTGTTACTTTGATAACTTTCATCAAGCCATGGAATTAACAAAAGAAATTGTAAAATTAAAACCAACTTGCGTTGAATTAATGGATCAGAATTTATTAAACCTAGCAAAAGAGATACCAATGTATGCAGGTGGTATAAAGAAATATATAAAAGGTAATCCAGAAGCTGTTTTAATGGTTGAATTTATAGATACAGACCAAAATGTTTATGAAAAAAAAATAAAAGACCTTGAATATTTAGTTCTTAATCAAAATAAGAAAAATCAATTTTCTTTTTTTACAGACTTATCAGAACAAAAAGAAGTTTTTGAAATTAGAAAAGCTGGATTAAATATATTGATGTCGATGAAGGGAGATAAAAAGCCAGTTGCATTTATAGAAGATTGTGCAGTTTCTTTAGATCACTTGGCAGAGTACACAGCAAGATTAAATGAAATATTCAAAAAATATAATACAAGTGGAATGTTTTATGCTCATGCTTCGGTTGGAACCCTTCACGTAAGACCAGTTTTGAATATGAAATCTGACCAAGATATTAAAAACATGAGATCTATATCTGAGGAAGCTTTTGAAATGGTTAAGAATTATAAAGGTTCTCATTCTGGTGAACACGGAGATGGAATAGTTAGATCAGAATTCCACGAAATGATGTTTGGAAAAAATATCACAAATGTATTCGAGGAAATTAAAGATACATTCGATAATAAAAATTTATTAAATCCAGGTAAAATTGTAAGACCTTTTAAATCAAATGATAGATCATTGATGAGATATAAATCAGATTATCAAACAGTGAATATAAGTACTCATTATGATTGGTCTAATTGGGGTCAATTTTCAGATGCAATTGAAATGTGTAATAACAACGGCGCATGCAGAAAATTAGATTCGGGAGTGATGTGTCCTTCATATAGGGTAACAAAAGAAGAGAAAGATTTAGTTAGAGGAAGAGCAAATACATTAAGACTCGCACTTTCTAATCAATTACCTGAGGGGTCTTTTGCATCTAAAGAAATGTATGAGACAATGGAACTTTGTGTGAGCTGTAAAGCTTGTCAAAGAGAATGTCCAATGTCTGTAGATATGGCTAAGATGAAAAGTGAATTTCTCTCTCATTATTACAAAAAATTTAGTATGAGAATTAAAGATAAAATTATCTCTGATATGCCTAAGCTAATTTGGTTATATAAAATCATGAATCCAATAATTAATAAGATTAAAAATTTTTCAGTTATTTCAAATATTATTAAAAAATTTGGTTTTGCAACTGAAAGAAGACTGCCTGAAGTTCAAAATCAAAAGGCTTTAAAAGACATATATAACAATCAAGAAATTTCAGAAAATAAAGTAATTTTATTTGCAGATACATTTAATATCAATTTTGAGAATGAAAATTTGGTCTATACAATTAAAGTATTAAATAAATTTGGTTATCAAGCAGTAATCCCAAGTTTTGGTAGTGATAAACTTGATAGACCACTCTGTTGTGGAAGAACCTATATATCATATGGTCAACTAGAAAAGGCTGCTGAGGAATTGAATAGATTTAATGACTATATTATAAAAAATAACTACTTTGAATTACCAATAGTAGGTATTGAACCTTCCTGCTTGCTTACTTTTAATGACGAATATCAATCTCTTAAAGGCATAAAAAATAGAGATAAAATAAAAAACAGATTTTATTTATTAGAGGAGTTTATTTTAGAACAAATTAAAAAAGATAAGAATGTTAAATCGAATAGTTTTAGTCAAAATGTTTTAATTCATGGACATTGTCATCAAAAGTCTCAAGATAGAATGAAAGGACTTAAAGATCTTTTATCTGAGCTAAATATAAATAATAAGATGATAGATTCTAGCTGTTGTGGGATGGCAGGTTCTTTTGGCTATGATAGTAAAACTTATGAAACTTCAAAAAAAATGGCCCATCTATCTTTAATACCTACAATTAATAGTAGTGACGAAAATGATTTTATAGTTGCAAATGGTACAAGTTGTAGGCACCAAATATCTGATTTATCAGAAAAAAAAGGAAAGCACGTTTCTGAATTACTATTTAAGATTTTTGAAACTGTAAATTAAAGAATTATTTTTTTATTATAATAATCATCTATCTCTTCATCTTTATAACCAAAATTTTGCATTATTTCTCTTGTATGCTCACCTAAATCTGGTGCACCTTTGGATTTTTTGGTTTTGCTTTTTGAAAATTTGATTGGCATTCCAACAGCTTTGCTTGGACCAGCTTTTTTATTATTTACCTCAATAATCATCTCTCTTTCAATAGTTTGAGGGTCTTTAAACATGTCGGTTATCGAATT
>CACBRY010000016.1 GCA_902541825.1 uncultured Pelagibacteraceae bacterium
ATTTAATACCTTCTCAGCTATCATTTTTTGATTGTCATTAAGATAAAATATTTCACTTCTATACTGAGTTCCAAAATCTGGTCCTTGAGAATTTAAAGTTGTTGGATCATGAATTTGAAAAAATATTTTTAAAATTTTTTCGTATGTGATAGTTTTTTCATCAAAATCTAACTTTACCACTTCAGCATGATTTGTATTGCCAGTGCAAACTTCTTTATAAGTGGTGATAGAGCTATTACCTCCACAGTAGCCAACTTCTGTTTTGATTATGCCATCTATTTTACTGAATTTAATTTCAGGTCCCCAAAAACATCCAAGTGCTAAAACAGCTATTTCCATTGAATAAGATTTAATTTAATTTACAAATTATTCATATGCTAAGTAAAAATCAATTGGGATTTTTGTACATGTTTTTGTCAATTTGTGCATTTTCATTAATGGATTTAATTGTAAAGTGGTCTGTAGATTATCCTATTGGGCAGGTTTTGTTTTTTAGAGGTTTTTTTGGAATAATCTTTTATTTTTTTATAATTCCAAAAGAAAGATTTCATAATTTTTACAAAACTCAACGACCAGGTTTACATGCTTTAAGATGTGGCTCAGGATTAATAGCTCTAATTGCAATATTTATTGCTTTAAGGCAGCTGCCATTAGCAACTGTTGTAAGCATTTCTTTTGCTGCTCCAATATTTACAACAATATTATCTATTTTTCTATTAAATGAAAAAGTTGGAATTTTTAGGTGGTTAGCAGTGATCATAGGCTTTGTTGGAATTCTTATAATTACAGAACCTGGGATCACTGAATTAAATATTTATTATATTTTTCCGATTATATTTTGTTTAGGTCTATCCTATGTAGCCATAACTATTAGACAACTGTCAACAACCGAACCAGTGTGGTTAATTTCTTTTTATTTTTCGTTAGCAATTACACTATTAAGTTTTTTAACTATCCCACAGGGCTGGGTAATGCCTACTTTAAATCATTTTATACTTTTATCTTTGATAGGTATTTTTGGAGGTGTTGCAAACTTGTGGTTAAGTCAATCATATAAATTTTCAGAGGTTTCTCTAGTAACTCCCCTTAAATATTTAGCTTTAGTTTTCGCTATTATATTTGGATATTTCATTTGGAACGAGATACCCACGTTTAAAACGCTAATGGGGGCTTTATTGGTAATTGTTTCAACGCTTATAATTTTTAGAAGGGAGATTTATAAGAAAAAAATTATAACATCTAGGTCAATTAATGAATAAAGTACCTAAATATTGGAACAAGGCAAAAAAATATTTATCTAAAAAAGATCAAACTCTTTCTAAGTTAATCAAAAGTTACGAAAGTCCTTCAGAAACTATTTTAACTTCAAGGCGAGATATTTTTTTTTCGTTATGCAAAAGTATAATTGGACAACAAATAAGTGTTGCAGCAGCAAATTCTGTCTTTTTAAAATTTAAAAAAAAATGTAAAAATAAAATTAACGCAAAAACAGTATCTAAACTGACTTTTACTCAATTGAAAAGCTGTGGACTAAGCAGACAGAAAGTATTAGGCATAAAGAGTTTAGCGAAGCAAACAATAGAAAAAACTTTTAATCCTAAACTGATTAATAAAATGTCAGATGAGGAGGCTATTAATTATTTATCACAATTAAGACAAATAGGGAGATGGTCAGCTGAAATGATTTTATTATTTACATATAACAGATCAAATATTTGGCCAATTCAGGATATCGGCCTTCTAAGAGCTATTTCAAAAAATTATAAAAAAAAATATTTACCACCTGATAAATTTGTATCATTATTAAAAAAAAGGTTTAGTCCTTATTGCTCTGTAGCTACGTGGTATTTATGGAGAAGTATAGATCCTGAGCCTATTCAGTACTAAACCCCTCAACTACTTGCATATGTCTTTTTGTAGTTTTTTTAGCTACTGCCCAACTATCTTGATATTCTTTAGAGGAGTGACATTCTAATGCTTTGGCATAACTTGGAAATTCCCACACAACAGTCCTACTAAAATCATCACCATTAAAAGTGTCATGCTTGCCACCTCTAATTAATGGTACACCGCCATAACTTTTGATAACGGGTGTAGCTAATTCTGAATATTTTTTCAGATTTTCTTGATTTTCTATTTTAAAATATAAACTAACCCAATATCCTTTTTTCATATTAATCAATCCATTGTTTATAATCATTTAAGTTATCTTGCAAAAACTTTGGCAACTTGTCTGATGGATATTTCTCAAGTTTGCTACCGTCACCAATTTTGTTTACTCTTTTATCAACTTTTAGATCATAAATAGCTTGTTTGTTTTTTATTAAATCGTTTATTTCCTCAACAGATAAAGGATTTTCATCAAATTCTCTATGATGGAGATATGATTTAAGTTTAAATTCTATTTCAGAGGCAGTTTTTAAGTTAGAAAAGTGCCATCCACCATTAGATATTATTTTGATGTTGACATATTTTGTATCAGAGAAAAAAGTATCTAATCTGTAAAAGGGGTATTTTCTATCTTTTATATTTCTCAACCATTGAGGAGATTTAAGAAATTTTTTTTTACATCCTTTTGTACCAGTCCAATCAAGATTTGGTAATTTAAGATTAAACTTATAATAAAACATGTCCTGTTTAAAAAGAATGATTTTTTCCTGGATTTTTGATAGTTCTAAATTTTCTAAATTTGGAATTTCATCGACATCAGAAATTAAAATCATGTCATCATTGTTTGCCAAATCTAATCCTTTTAAGATATAATTCCTTTGACCATTTTCTCTGTAAAGTGCATTTGATATATATTTCCAGGATTTGACAGCTTCACTATCCTTATCACTGACTTGATTTTTTGTTATTTCTGGTGGTTCTTCGTCATAAGTAATATAAATTATTTTATCTTTAAATTTTTTAAATTTTTGATGATTAAATTTTAAATCTCTCTTATCTCCTTTGTGAGTGAATGAACTCTCTACTATAACAAAATAATCGACGTATTTATTCAAAATGTTCAGTCTTAATTCTAAAACTGTTTCCTCATCAAAATACATAAAACAATCAAAAATTTTCATAATGACTTTTTAATCTTTTTTAATTTTTTTTATATGATAAAAAAATCTATGGCAGATAAATTAATAGTTAGTTTTGAAGAGTATATCAAAATAGTTGAAAAATTAGCTATTGAAATTCATAATAACTACAAACCTACAGTTTTAGTTGGAATAATGAGAGGAGCAGCACCTATAATTGATATTCTCTCACGGATACTAAAACTTCCAATAGCTTACATTGTTATTCAAAGTTACACAGGAAAAGGATTAGAAGATCAACAAGGTCAATTAATGTTTGCTAGAGAAATAAGCTCATTAGCTAAAGAAGAAGATTTTGAAAAAATCCTTTTAATTGATGATTTATCAGATACAGGATTAACACTAAATAAAAGTATTGAATGGCTAAAAGGTTATGAACCAACAAAAAAATTTATTAAAGAGATTAAAACCGCTTGTTTATGGAAAAAAAAATCATCCTCTTTTGAGCCAGATTTTTGTCCAATTAAATTAGATTCAGATCCCTGGATTGTTCAACCTACAGAACATTATGAGGAACTTTCTATTGAAGAAATTATAAAAAGAAACTAGTTAACGGAGCTAGAAAACTAGCCCCGTTAAATTTAATTTAGCTTACAGCAAAACTTATAACACTAAGTATTGCCACAACCCATATTGCTGGAGAAGTACTTGAGAATTTTCCAGTGAATATTTTTATCAAAGCATACGAAACAAATGCCAAAGCAATTCCATTACTGATACTATAAGTTAAGGGCATAGCAATCATGGCTAAAATTGCGGGAGCTGACTCTGAAATGTCATTCCATTCTATATCAGTAATATTTCTAATAAATAAAACAGAAACAAAGAGTAAAGCGGCACCGTCAATTTGTTTAGGCAAACTAGTTGCAAGAGGCGCAAAAAATATACATGCTAAAAATAATATACCTATCACAAGAGAAGTCATTCCAGTTTTACCACCTGCCTTTACGCCAGCACCTGACTCAACATAACTAGTAACGGTTGTTGTTCCCATCATGGCACCTGCAACAGTCCCAACGCTGTCAGACAACATTGCTTTATTAATGTCTTGAACTTTTCCTTGTTTATCAACTTTACCTGCAACGTTTGCAACAGAAGTTAATGTTCCAGCTGTATCAAAGAAATCTATAAATAATAAAGTAAATATTACTGTAGACATTCCAGCAGTCATGGCAGCGGACAAGTCAAATTCAAAAAGGTATGTCATCGGAGGAGGCGCACTTGCTAAACCATTAAATTTAGCCAGACCAGTAGCCCAAGCAATAACACTAAAAAATAAAATACCTATGATGATATTCCCTTTAACATTTATTTTTTCAAGTACGATAATTGCAATAAATGTTGCACATCCAAGAAGTACTAAAGGGTCGCTTAAATTTCCAAGTTGTACTAGTGTTACAGGATTATCAACTACAACTTCCATAATTTGTAAACCAATAATTGCAAGAAATAATCCAATACCCGCACCAATTCCAAGTTTTAAACTTTTTGGAATTGAGTTAATCAACCAGGCTCTTATCGGTGTAAGTGAGATGATTAAGAACAATACCCCCGCAACTAAAACTGCACCAAGAGCTTCTTGTGGCGTATAACCCATGCCAGCACAAACTCCAAAAGCAACAAATGCATTAATACCCATACCTGGAGCAAGTCCAATTGGCCAAGTTTTTCCGTAAAAGGCCATTATGAAACAAGCTAAAGCAGTTGCTAAAATAGTTGCTGTGTATACTGCGCCGAAATCAAAGAAACCTTTTTCAGGGCCGGCGAATTCACCTGATAAGATGAACGGATTTAAAAACATTATGTAAGCCATTGTGAGGAACGTTGTTGTTCCTGCAATTACTTCAGTTTTAAAATCAGTTTTATGTTTTTTATATTCAAAATATTTTTCAAGCATTTTTCCTCCTATAAATTAAAAAATATTTGATTCTTTCTTATATTGCCCGTCAAAACTAATTCTTATTAACAATTTTCAACCCACAAGTTTATATTTATGCCATAATTAGGTTGTTATTATAAAATTATGAAAAAAATTAAGATCTCAATTCTAAGTGTATTTATAATATTTTCTTTGTTGGGTTGTCAGACAATTAAGCAAAAAACTGACGCTATTGTTGAGAAGGAAAATAAAAAATTAAGTGCATTTATAGGTAAGTCCTCTCAAGATTTAAAAAACAGCTTGGGCAGCCCAGATGAAGATTTCAAAAATGAAAAAGGAAATTTAGTTTTAGTTTATAACACCAAAAAATATGGAATCCCTTGCGAAAGAAGATTTGAGGTAAATTCAAAATTGATTGTTATTGGATTTGTATCTAACGGATGTTTTTGATTACCTGCGGAGAATTTATCTCCGCAAGTAAGGTATACTTATTTAATTTCAATAAGTTTTCTTTTTTTATGTTCTGGAACAATCCTTTCACAAGATATTGTTAAAAGACCATCTTTTAACTCAGCGCCATTTACTTTTACATCATCAGCTATAGTAAATGATCTAGCAAATTGTCTTTGAGAAATACCTTTGTGAATTATTTCTCCATCAGCATTATTATTTTCAGATTTATTAACTTGTTTAGTTCTTACAGTTAATAAATTATCTTCAAACTCAACTTCAACATCGTTTTTATTAAAACCAGCTAATGCAACTTCAATCGCATAATTATCCTTACCAGTTTTTCTGATGTTATAAGGTGGGTAATTTGACTGCATAGTCAAAGAACCATTACCAAGCATATTTTCGAATTGGTCAAACATATCGTCAAAACCAATTGAAAAAGGTCTTAGTGAGTTGAATATAGATAAATCCTTACTTGTCATAATATCCTCCTTTGTTAAGCAAGTTTATTTATTGTTAGCCCCATTAGGCGACCAACATTGTGTATATGGGAGTTATTTATTTTTTTTCAAGATATCAAATTTTAATTTTTTTGGAGATCTTTAAAATAAATGCGTAGTCAAAAGCTATTTCTTCAATGGCACCATCTCTACCTGACTTACCTCCATGACCTGCATTCATTTCAGTTTTTAACAAAAGCAAATTATTATCAGTTTTTAAATCTCTAAGTTTGGCTGTAAATTTTGCTGGTTCATCGAATAGCACTCTATTATCACTTAAGCTTGTAGTAATTAACATGTGAGGGTAATCCATTTTTTTAATATTATTATACGGAGCATAAGAATAGATGTAATCAAAATGGTCTTTTTTATCTTTCGCATTTCCGAATTCATCAAATTCTCCAACAGTAAGGGGCAAAGAATGATCCAAGTTAGTTGTTAATGAATCAACAAACGGCACAGCCATAACAATTCCAAGAAATAATTCTGGGGATTGATTAACTACTGCTCCCATTAATAAACCACCAGCTGATCCACCCATACCAACAATTTTTCCTTTCGATGAATATCCTTTTTCAATCAAAAACTTTGCTACGTGTATATAATCTTCGAATGTATTTTTTTTATTAAGAAGTTTTCCTTCTTTCCACCATTTCATTCCTTTTTCCATTCCCCCTCTAATATGTGCAGTTACCCAAATAATATCTCTGTCAATTAAACTCAATCTAGTTGAGGAAAAATCTGGAGTCATTGAACTTCCATATGACCCATAGCCATATAAAAGTAAATTTGCTGACCCATCAATTTTTGTTTTTTTGTGCCTGGTAATTGTAAGTGGAACTAATCTTCCATCATGAGAAGGACATTCTAGTCTTTCGACTATATAGTCATCTGGATTATGACCAGATGGGATTTCTTGTTCTTTTACTAATTTTTTTTCTTTTGTTTTTAAATTGTATAAATAAGTTTTACCCGGTGTTTTTGGAGATGAATATGACAAGTAAACTAAGTCAGTATTTTTATTTCTTTGTATCAATGAAACACCGGGCACAATCACAGTTTCGTCAGTAAATTTTAATTCTTCCTCAATTCCTGTTTGTTTATTTCTTACAAATAATTTCCCCAAAGCATTTGATTTTTCCCCTCTGATAATCCAATCATTTAAAAATATTAATCCTCCAATTAAAACCTCTTCTTTAGCAGCTATATAAATTTCCCACTTTTGATTTGATAAATCATCACATCTTTCGATTTTGAAATCTTCTGCACCATTATTAGTATGACAATAAAAATATCCACCCCAAGAATTGACTGAATAAATTACACCCTTATTTCTTTTTATAATTAATTTTGGCTTTGGATTTTTTTCTGTTACCTCAAAGTAATATTGTTCGGAAGTATTATGATCTGATGTTGTTATAAAAAAATATTTTTCATCTGAACTTAAACTTATGCCCACAGTAAATGCTTCACTCTTTTCTTCAAAAATAAGCTCATCATCTTTGACCGATGATCCAATTTTGTGTCTAAATATTTTTCTTGGTCTGTGAAATTCATCAAGCTTTGAATAAAAAAAATATTGGTCGTCCAAACTAAAAGTAATACTTCCACTAGTTTCCTCTATTTTCTCAGTGACTAATTTTCCCGAGCTAATATTTCTTATGTAAATTGTATAATATTCAGATCCTTTTAAATCTAAAGAATAACCTAAAAGTTCGTCATTATAACTTACCTCTAAATCACCTACACCGAAATATTCAGTTTTTAATTTCTCTTTTTCTTCATCACCGTTCCAAAATTCTTCAACTTTATCACTCCCAATTTTCTTTCTTAGTTTTATTGAATAATTTCCTACTGCAGTTGTTTTAGACCAATATTCATATTCTTTGTCTTTAAATTTTAATGATTCATCATCTAACTTTATTCTACCTTTAATTTCATCAAATAAGATTTTCTGATATTTTTTTGTGTCTTTTAAATTATGTTCTGTAAAATCATTTTCTTCTTCAAGATATTTCCTAACATCTGGAAGTAGCTTTGAACTATCTTTTAAAACCTCAAGAATATTATTTTGATGGATCCAACTATAATTATCCTCCCACGTGGTATTGTGACAAGATTTAAGCTCTGGTTTTTTTTTAAGTTGTGGTATTTTCATTAAATCAAAAATATATGAATATAATAATTTATACAGTGGTTATATTAACCATTTTTTATTTTCTACTACGTTTAATAACCAACATTTCATCTAGGAAAATTTCAAAAGGCCTAAGATTTTTAATTATATTAGGATTAATTGCTTTAGCAGTTTTGTTTGCTATTGGTGGAAAATTTTTAGTAACCCTGCCTCTTACTTTGGCAAGTTTAGCTTTATTAAAATTAAAAGGTTTATCTATTTTCCAATTAATTTCTCTTTTTAGACTTATTCAAACATTAAGAAGATCTGGTCGCTTTTCTTTTAACCAAGCAGGTACCAATAACGTTTCGTCTATATCAGTTTCGGAGGCTTACAAAATTTTAAATTTAGATATGAATAAAAAAGTTACAAAGGAAGATGTCAATAAAGCATACATAAAAATTCAAAAAAAAATTCATCCTGACATTTCTCCTGAAACTTCAAGATTATCCTCAATTGTTAATGAGGCTAAAGATATTGTGCTAAACGATATTTCTTAAGCAATAATTTCTAAAAATCTCTCAAAAATTTTTTGTGGATCAATTTTATCTTTACCTAAAGTATTATGTGTTACTGTGTTTTCTCCGTCTGGAATTATCGGAAACATTTTTGAGCTATAATTTCCATAAATTAATGGAGTATCAGCCATTAAAGTTATTGTTTTAATACCTAAAGCTGAGGATAAATGACTAAAGCTCGAATCATTACAAATGGATACATTACAATTCTTAATTAACGGTAAAATTTCTTTAATGGTAAAATTATCTAAACGAGTACAAAAATTCTGAAATTTAGATTGCAAAATTTCGTTTAATACTTCCTGTTCCTCATTTGCCTTACCTGTTGCAAGAAAAAATCTGCAATTTTTCATATTTGATATCTTATCAATTACGCTTAAGAAAGTTTTTGCAGGAATTCTTTTTGTAGGTCCAGAACCACCTATGCCCAAGAGAATATTTGTAGTATTTTTATCTATTTGAAATTTTTGTGCTGCGTTAAAAATTAAATTACTATCGATTTGTACTTCAGGATCCTCATTAATGTCTAAATCTAAATTTTTTTTTAAAAATTTTTTAGGAGCCTCAATTATATGTTGTTTGTTTTTTGCGAACAATGGATATTGGTAAATTTGTGGAATACCAGATATCTTAGCAACTAAGTTAAATCTCAGAGATGAATTAAAAATAAAAATTTTATCAAATTTATATTTTTTTAAATCGTTTGCTAATTTAAAAATACCAAAAAAACCACCATGTCTATTATTTGTTTTATTATCTCTTTCTAGAGTAAGAATTTTATCAATATATTTTGTCTGGTGTAAATATTGATTGGCTTTAGAGTTTTCTTTTACCAATATACTAATTGGTGAATTAAATTTTTTGGACAAAGCCTTTATAAATGGTAAGAAAATTACGGTATCTCCAATACCCATTCTGCTCTGAACTGCTAATATTTTCATATAGTATTTATAAACTTTACTGAGTATATTTTTATATAAATTTTTATTATGACAAAAATAAGTGGAATTTTTGCTGCTTCAATGTCAGTGCTTAACAATGATTTAAGCCTGAATGTTGAAAAAACAATAATGCATGCTCAGAAGCTTATCGATCAAGGTTGTCATGGCACTGTAATCTTTGGCAGCACAGGTCAGTCTCAATTAATACCTATTTCAGAAAAAATTGACTTACTTAACAATCTCTCAAAAAGCAAATATCAAGATAAACATATAATTGGCACAGGTCTTAACTCTTTAGGTGAAACAATAAATTTTATGAGGATAGCAATTTCATTGAATCTAAATAAATTTTTAATTATGCCTCCCGCTTATTATAGTTATGGTGATACAGAGGTTTTGGATTTTTATTCTAGAATAATTAATTCAGTGCCAGATTGTAAAATTATTCTTTATAATTTTGAAAAACTTAGTGGTTATAAATTTAGTTTGAAGTGTGTAGAGACACTTGTTAATAAATTTCCAAAACAAATAGTTGGGGTAAAAGATAGCTCTTACAATTTATATGAAAATTTAAAACTTAAAAATTTTTCAATTTTACCTGGTTCAGAAATTAAATTGTTAAAAGGATTGGAATTAGGATGTTCTGGTATAATAACTGCAACATGCAACGTTACAGCAGAATTATCTAGGCAAGTTTATGATGATTTTTTTGCAGGAAAAAAACAATTATATAATGATAAATTATGCGATGTGAGAAGCACCTTTGATAAATATAATCTAATTTCTAGTTTACATACTTTCTGTGCACAAAACGACAATATGTATAAAAATATTTTACCACCACTAAGTCTCTTAAACAAAAATGATGAAGAGGAATTAATGAATAGATTAAAAGATTTAAAATTTTATAACAAACCAACCCTCGCAGCATAAAATGCAATTAGCGAGATTTCTTAACAAAGTTTTTAAAAAAGGTGGTTTTGTATTAACTGATGCTAATTCTAAAGACTATATTATTGGAGAACCAGACAATAACCCTATTAGACTAAAAATTTTAAATAAAAATCTTCATTATAAATTGTTATTTCATCCTGATTTATATTTTGGCGAAGCATATACCAACGGTGAAATTGTAATTGAAAACGGCACACTTACAGATTTTTTAGATCTTGCCTTAATGAATTTTGGAAGGGGAGAATTAAACTTTTTCAGTTATTTAATTAATAAATTAAGGGGATCATATAGATATTTAACTAACTTTAATTTTATTAAAAAATCCAAAATGAATGTATCTCACCATTATGATATTAAGGACGACTTGTATGACTTATTTTTAGATCCAAAAAGACAGTATTCTTGTGCATATTTTAAAAATGAGAGTGACAGTTTGGAAACAGCTCAAAATAATAAAATTCAACATATAATTAAAAAATTAAATATAAAACCCAATCAAAAAGTTTTAGATATTGGATGTGGCTGGGGTTCACTTGCCATCGATATAGCCAAAAGTGCTCAATGTGAAGTAACTGGTATTACTTTATCAAAGAACCAACTTAATTATTGTACCCAAAAAGCTAAAGAGTTGAATTTAGAAAACCAAGTTAAGTTTAAACTAATGGATTATAGAGAGTTAAATGAAAAATTTGACAGAATTGTAAGTGTTGGGATGTTCGAACATGTTGGAAGGAAATTTTATAAAAAATTTTTCAAACAAATCGAAAAAATGTTGAAAGAAGACGGGGTTTCACTGATACACACTATTGGATCTGTAAATCCTCCAAGAGATCCTCATCCATGGATTACGAAATATATTTTTCCTGGTGGTTATACTCCAAGTTTAAGTGAAGTAACCAACCCTATTGAAAAAGCTGGCTTAATAGTAACAGATATTGAGGTTTTAAGGCTTCATTACGCACACACGTTGAGACATTGGAAAGAAAATTGCTTAAAAAATAAAGATAAAATTATCCAAATGTTTGATGAAAAATTTTTTAGAATGTGGGAGTTTTATCTTGCTGGTTGTGAAATGGCATTCAAGTGGGGAGATCAAGTTGTATATCAATTTCAACTTACTAAAAATTATAGTTCAACACCTGTGACTAGAGACTATATTTATCAATAAATTATTGATAGGGTCATTTCTTCTTAGAAATGAAAAAAAAACAGAAAAAATCAAAAAAAAAGACAAAAATTAAAAAGAAAAATAAAGCTAAGAGAGCTAAAAGAAAAATAGATAAAATTAGAAAAAGCTCAAAAAAACAAAGAAAAAATAAGTTAACTAAAAAAAAGAAAAAAAATAAGTCTAAAAAACCAAAAAAAGTCAATTACCAACCAAAAATAAAAAAAAAACAGAAAGATAGCCTAGTCTTAAAACTAGTTAAATTTCAATTATCTCTCAAACCACAATTTAATTTCAAATTTAATTTTGGTTTGGAAAAAAGTATTCAGAGTTTTTTTGACAAGATTTCAGAGACAATTTCTAATTACAAGATATTAAAAACCGATGAAAAAAGAAGAATAAAAATAGAAAAAATTGAAAGGGAGAGAAAAGAAAAAATCGAAGAAGCAGAGAAGAAAAAAGAAGAAGAAAATTTAAGATTAAAGCTGAGGGAGCAAACGCTAAGAGAAGAGGAAAGATTAGAAAAACAGAGAACGAAAGATATAAAATTATTTTTAAGAAAAGAACAAGCACTTTTAAGAATCGAACAAGCAGAAAAGCAAAAACAATTTTTAAAACAATTAAGATTAGATAAACAAATTGAAAAATTCAGAATAAGAGAAGTTAAAGAACTAGAAAAACTTGAGAAAATTTCCCTTAAAGAAAAAAGAGAAGATTATTCTGGGCTACAAGAGAGAATCGACAAACTTAAAGAAAAATACAGATTACTAAGAGATCAAAAAATCAAAGAAAGAGTTGAGGCGCTAGGTGTTAAACTTCAAGGTGACGAAGACAGAGAAACCTTATTAGAAAAAGAAAAAAAATATACATTATCAAGACAAAAAGTTGAATTTGCACTTGAAAGTTTTTACAGAAGCGCAAGTAGTTTAGTATTTCAACTCAATAAAAGACATATTACACGAGATATGTCTATTTTTCGATGTATAGATAGACGATTTGAAACTGGAGAAGTTTTTATTAAATGGGACGAGTCATCAGATGATGAGTGGTTATTATTAATTTACATCAAAAATAACTCTCCAGATGAAGGAATTGTCATTGAAGATAAAACAAACCCTGAAAAAAATCTTTCCCATGAGTTTAGAAATGTAGACATCTTTAAAGCTTCAGACACCATGGTAGACTCTTTAACACAGCTTATTGCAAGGAAAAGAGCCAAAAATAATAATTAAACATTTATACTTAATTAGATATTATCTTATATGATTTTAGGATCTGCCTTTTTAATAATTTTATATTTAGTTTTCAGATACATTATTGCGTGGATCACATATTATAATAATTTAGACCCAAGACTTGGTGAAAGTACGTGGCGATTTACTTATGATTATCCAGTAGTTGGTGAGAGAGACATTTCTGATCTGGATGATAAGGATTTTGTTAGATTAAGAAGAAAAAAAAATAAAATTATATTATTAATGTACTCAATAGTCTTAGTAATGTTTGTATCCTCCATGTCTTTATTAAGTAAATTTTTATTATTTTTCACAAGTTAGATTTTTTTAGTTGCTTTTTATTTTTTAAGTAAAGAAAAAAGGCTACTATTTCATATACAACTGAAAATATATTAAAGATGATTGGTAATTTAAAAAATTTATAGAGAAATTTATATTTTGGCATTTTTTTCCATAATAATAAAAATGCCTCTGCACCTCCTAAAACTTTCTCACCATCTTTGATATGAAGCCTTCTTAAAAGTTGTTTACTGTCTTTAGAAGTTTCCTTTTCAGCCAACTCATTATCTGTAATATCAACCCAATCGATTTCATCCATTTTTTCTTTTTTATAAAGATCAATTTCGGCCTTACAGATTTTACAAGAATTATTAAAATAAACTTTCATAATAAGTGAATTTATTACTAATTTGTCTCAGATATGTACATGCGTAAAATACTCTAGTTGAAAATTTTATGAAACAATCTATTTAATGTCTCATATGAGTAATTTCTTTGAAAAATCTGATGTATCTAGAAAAGAGGCTGAAAGTATTATTTCTGACACTTTGCAAAAATGTGATGATGGCGAATTGTATCTGGAAAATTCAAAATCTGAGTCGATACTATTAGATGATAACAAAATTAAAAATTCTAGTTATAATTCAGATTTAGGATTTGGTTTTAGAGCCATATCTGATGAAGTGGTCGCTTATTCTCATTCTAATGAGATTTCTAAGAACTCTTTAAAACAATCTTCAGAAAATTTAAAGTCAACTTTAAAATCTGTCAAAGGTACTTACAATTATGAAATTCCTAAATCAAATAAAAAGTATTATGACAATATTAATCCTATTGAGCAAAAATCTCTTAATGAAAAAATAAAAATATTGAACGATGTAAATGATTATTTACGATCTAAAGGTGATAAGGTTAAACAAGTTACAGCTAATTTTTTGGGAGAGCAAAAGTCTGTAGAAATAATTAGATCTGGTGGAGAGACTTTGTCAGATGTCCGTCCTTTAGTAAGATTTAATGTGTCAGTTATGGTGGAGAAAGATGGCAGAAAAGAAACAGGCGTATACGGTGTTGGTGGAAGACAATCTTATGACTCATATTTAAAAGATGAAAATTGGAAAAGTGTTTGTGACGAAGCTTTAAGGATAGCATCAGTAAATTTAGAGAGCAAACCCGCGCCAGCAGGAGAGATGAAGGTTGTACTCGGACCTGGGTGGCCAGCAATATTAATTCATGAGGCTGTTGGTCATGGTTTAGAAGGAGATTTCAATAGAAAGAAAACTTCAGCATTTCATAATCTGATGGGCCAAAAAGTTGCAAGTGAGGGAGTTACAATTATTGACGACGGTACCATTGATAATAGAAGAGGCAGTCTTACAATTGACGATGAGGGAACACCAACAGAAAAAACTGTTTTAATTGAAAATGGAATTTTAAAAAATTTTATGCAAGACAGGCTCAATGCACGTTTGATGAAAACAAGATCTACTGGTAGTGGAAGAAGAGAAAACTATAGACATATAGTTCTACCAAGAATGAGAAATACGATGATGCTAAGCGGTAAGCAAACCCAAGAAGAAATGATTAAGGCAGTCGACAAAGGTATTTTTGCAGTAAGTTTTGGTGGTGGACAAGTTGATATTACATCTGGAAAATTTGTATTTAATTGCACTGAAGCTTATGAAATTGTTAATGGCAAAATTGGATCACCAATTAAGGGTGCAACATTAATTGGAGACGGTCCTTCAATTTTAAAAGAAGTTTCTATGGTAGGCAATGATATGATGATGGATCCTGGAATTGGAACATGTGGTAAAGCTGGACAGGGTGTCCCCGTAGGTGTAGCACAGCCATCTATATTAATAAATAAGATGACTGTGGGTGGTACGAAACTTTAAATGGTTAAAGATCAAGAATTTTTAGAAACAAAAGCATCATATTGTTTAGGTTTAGCAAAGAAACTAGGTGCAACAGACTCAAGTGTGATTGTAAAGAACTCGATTTCTGAAACTGTAAATTTTAGAAATAAAAAATTAGATGAGTCTAATAGATCAGATGATCTAGGCCTAAGCATCACTACGTATATTGGTAAAAAAAAATCATCAATATCTTCCTCTAATTTGCTTAATGACAATTTAAATATTTTGATTGAAAAATGTATTGAGACTACAAAAAATACTCCTGAGGATGAATTTAATTCTTTACCGGATAGAGATTTATTTGCAAAAGAAGCTAAAGAGCTAAATCTTTATGATGAAACTCATATAGAAAATAATCAAAAAATAGATTATCTAAAAAAATTAGAAGCTGCAGCTTCCAACGATAAAAAAATTGTTAATACTGAGTCTAGTTTTACTCAAAATAAATCTAATTTTGTTTTAGCTAACAGCGAAGGTTTTTGTGATGGTTACAAAACATCTTCATTTACAGCTTCAAGTGTAACAGTTGCAAAAGATGAAAAAAGCATGGAAAGAGATTATGAATACTCTAGTAAATGTTTTCTTAAAGACCTAGATGATGCAGATGAATTAGGCAATTTAGCTGCTAATCAAACCATTAGAAAATTAAGTCCAAAAAAAATTGGGAGTGAGAAAATTGCCATAATTTTTGATAAAAGAATAGCTAAGGGAGTATTAAGTACTTTTGCAAGTGCTATTTCCTCATCAGCAATATCAAGAGGAACTTCTTTTTTAAAGGATAAAGTTAATCAAAAAATATTCTCAGATAAAATTAATGTATTTGACAAACCTGATATGCTCAAAGGATTAGGCTCAAGAAATTTTGATAGTGAAGGGGTAAAAACCGACACACTTAAATTAGTGGATCAAGGAATTTTGAAACATTATCTGATTGATACTTACAATGGAAAAAAATTAAATCTTAAATCTAATGGAAGATGTGGAGGAACAAGTAATCTTTATTTTGAGAATGGAAATATTAATTTTAAAGATTTACTGAATTCACATTCAAAAAGTCTTTATATTACCGAAACCATAGGACATGGAAGTAATATTGTGACCGGAGATTATTCAGTTGGAGCAACCGGGTTTTTAATTGAAAATGGTGAGTTTAAATATCCAATAAATGAAATTACTATAGCAGGTAATTTTAAAGACATGTTTCAAAATATTACCTTAGCAAATGATTTAGAGTTCAAATATGCAACTAACTCACCAACCATGTTAATAGAGGGAATGGTTGTTGCTGGTAAATGAGTGAATTTTGTATAATTGGTTCTGGAATATCTGGATCCACAATTGCAAATCTTCTTAATAAAAAATATTCAGTAATTTTGTTCGATAAAGCAAGAGGTCCTGGGGGTCGTGCATCTTTTAAAAGAATAAAAGGCAAAACAGGCTTTGATCATGGCACTCAGTATATTTCACCAAAAACTAAGGAATTTAAAAAATTTACTAAAGATTTAATAAAAAAAAGAATTTTAAAAGTATGGAGTGGCAAACATGTTTTTCTTAATTCAAAAAAAAAAGAGGATAAAAAACATTTAAAAGTAATTGGTAAAAATGGAAATAATGATATTAGCAAACATTTGCTAAAGAAAATTAATTGCAACTATCACAGTGAATTAAAAAAAATCTATTATAAAAATAAACTCTGGTATTTGTTATTTGACGATGGAAAATTAAGATCCTTTAAAAACTTAATTTTGACTTGTCCTTTTCCACAATTAAAAAAACTTTCTAAGAAATTTATTAATAACTCTTTTTTAAGAAAATCAATAAAAATGGATGCAAATATTACTACTATGATTGCAATAAAAAAAAACAAGAATTCAAATAGTAGCTATCTTTTTGAAGACTCAATTCTGGGCTGGGCAGGAAATGAAAACTCAAAAAAAAGATTTAAATCAAAATATGATTTATGGACTCTTCAAAGTACATTTAAATGGGCAAATAAAAAGATTAATAAAAACAAGAATAACAAAAAAGAAAATTCACAAATTATGATCGATAAATTTTTTAAACTTTCAAATATCAAAAAAACAAAGATTTATTATTCACTTAATCACGGTTGGCGGTATTCTTCAAATTCGAGACCATTTAAAATTAAGAGTTTTTGGGATCCTAGGAAAAGATTGGGTGTTTGTGCTGATTGGTTTGTAGGACCTAGATTAGAGTCAGGATGGATAAGTGCACATGATTTATTTAGAAAAATCTCAAGAGAAATTAATTAAAATTCTTTAATTTATATTCCCAGTTACCCATTCTTGAATAGGATACTTTTAATATCATTAAATTTTTACGATCATACCAAATGTCAAAATCTAATCTTTTATCTTTCGGTATACTCATGTCTTTAGATTTCAGTGTAAAATGATCAACATCATAAACTTTTCCATAAAGATCTATTTTTTCTTTACCTAAAAAAGTTACAACTTGATCCTTAATACTTCCTGAGATAGGACTTATTTGAGAATTCGCTTGTAAAATTTTGTGATTCCACCAATTTCCAATCACGTTATCAGTTGAGGCTTCTCCATTATATGAAGAGCCTTTGATATTAAATTTTTTATTTTTTAGATCAAATGTTAAATTCACAAACTTCTTTTTGTCATTTTGTAAAGTTTTAGAATTATAAGAAACTAATTGATCTTTGAAATATTTTTCCTCGCTATAACCCTCAACTTGGAAAACTGTTGCTCCCAAAAGTTTAACTACAAACTTAATTTGATTAGTAACAATAGTTTCTGATCCATTTCTATTGAAAAAATAATGATTATAACCAATAAGCTCACCATTTCGAAAAATCTCCATCTCAATTTTGTTGTATTTAATGTAATGTCCAATATGAGCGATTGAATTTGTTGGATAAATAAAAAGAAATAAAATGACTATAATTTTTTTCATTTAACAACTAGTTTAATAGACTTTATTAACAATAGAAATAACTTATTAAAATGTTTTTAAAAATTAAGAAAATACCAAGGGTCAATTGGAGTTCAGATAAGCCTTATAATTTTAAACCAAAATTCTCTACATTCTTTTTTTTATGTTTTGGCTTGATGTTATTTGGTCTTGGAGAAGGTCTATTAATTGTATCTTTTACTGGTGCTTCTCCATGGAGTGTTTTAGCTCA
>CACBRY010000017.1 GCA_902541825.1 uncultured Pelagibacteraceae bacterium
ACTTTTTCACAACAACTCCCTTTGATATCAGATAATGCAGAGTTATCTAATGCATTTATAATAACTAATTATAAAAAACTTTCATCTACATCAGACATGGTTGGAAAAGTAAGTTTTTTTGGCAAAACTATTACAGGTTTAAATGATGATGTTAGAATCTCTAAAAGATTAAATGTACCTTCATCTAGACTTAGAGGTTTTCAGAGGGGCAAAGTTGGACCAGTTGAAAATAGTGATTATATAGGTGGAAATTATGTTTCATCATTAAATTTTTCTGCAACTCTTCCAAATTTGGTAGAAGGATTAGACAATCTTGATGTTGGAGTTTTCGTAGATGCAGCTAATTTATGGGGTGTAGATTATGATAGTTCTATTGATGACAAAAGTACAATTAGATCATCTACTGGTGTAGCACTTAATTTAATGACACCAATAGGTCCTCTAAGTTTTTCATTTGCGAATGCATTGTCAAAAGCTTCCACGGATAAAACAGAAACTTTTAGGTTTAATCTAGGAACTCAATTTTAATGAAATTTTTTTTTGTTAAAATATTTCTTTTGTTCATTTTGATAGGAGCTTCAAATGCTAATGAAAATATTCGATTTATAAATATTAACTATATTGTAAATAATTCAGAAGCAGGAAAAACTTTAAATAAGATTATAGAAAATAAAAGTAAAAAAATTAAGTCAGAATTAAATGATTTAGGAAAAAAAATTGAAACTCAAAAAGAGAAAATAATTTCTCAAAAAAATATACTCAAAAAAGAAGAATATGAAAAGTTAGTTAAAAATTATGAAGATGAGGTTAAAAAGTTTAATAATGTGAGATTAAAAAAGAATGAGGATTTTAACAAATATAGAATGGATTCTCAAAAAAAAATTATTGAAGCTTTAAATCCTCTCATTACAGCTTTTCTTAAAAAAGAATCTGTACAGATTTTATTACAAAAAGAACAAATAATATTTGGAGATAAAAAATTAGATATCACAGAAGAAATTCTTAAAAGATTTAATGATAAACATAAAAAAATTAAATTTGATTAAAAATATTAATGCCCAAAGATAAATTAACAAAATCTGAAATAATTGAACTGTTGCCTCACAGGGAACCAATGTTGCTTATAGATGAGTTGATTAATATAAAACATCTTCAATCAGCGACAGCTATTATGAATGTTAAAAAAAATTCATTTTATGTAGATGGACATTTCCCTGGTAATCCAGTTTTGCCGGGTGTTTTAATTGTAGAAGCTTTTGGTCAAGCTGCTGCTGCTTTAACTGCTTACGGTATAGATAAAAAAGAATACGATAATAAATTAGTTTTTTTAATGAGTGTTGAAAAGGCAAGATTTAGAAATCCTGTAATACCTAATTGTAAACTTGAATTGAATATTGAAGCCATAAGATCTCATGGTAGAGTTTGGAAATATAAGGGAGAGGCTTTTGTTGATGGGAAAAAAATGTCAGATGCTCAGTGGTCAGCTACAATTGTTGATAGGAAATAATTAGCAATAAATCTTGATAAGCTTTTAAAGTAAGTTTTGATATTAAACTTATTAATGATTAATCCTTTTTTTAAAAATACTGGTCCTCACGATATTAGTTTTTTACTAAAAGCAATAAACTTAAGTGACGAAAATTTATCTGATAATAAAATCACAGATATAAAAGATCTTAATTCATCTCAAAAAAATGAAATTACTTTTCTTCACTCAAAAAAATACATTGAATTGGCAAAAAAAACTAATGCTTCTTATTGCTTAACATCTGAAAATTTTAAAACATTTTTACCAAATAACTGTAAAGCTATAATTACTGACAAAGTTTTATTACATACTGCCCAAATAACAAAAATTTTCTATCCTGACTCTGTTACTGATGATTATGATAACACTGTAAAAGATATAATTGAGACAGAATTTAAAGATAAAGTAAAGTTTGGAAAAAATGTTCTTATCGGTGAAAATGTAAAAATTGGTAAAGATTGTTTAGTTGGTCATAATTCAATAATAGAGAAAAATGTAAATATAGGTGACAATTGCTCTATAGGATCAAATGTAATTATTAGAAATTCATTAATTAAAAACAATGTTCACATTTTAGATGGTTGTGTAATCGGAAAAAAAGGATTTGGTTTTTTCCCAAATAAAAATTCAAATTTTAGGTATCCCCAAATAGGGATCGTAATAATTGAGGATAATGTTGAAATAGGCTGTGGCTCTACGATAGACAGAGGTTCTCTTTCAAACACAATTATAGGAAAAAATACTTATTTAGATAATCAAATACATATAGCTCACAACGTTAAAATTGGTGAGAATTGTATTATTGCTGGACAAGTAGGTTTCGCTGGAAGTTCGACTTTAGGCAATAATGTCATGATTGGAGGTCAGGCAGGTATTTCAGGACATCTAAAGATTGGTAATAATGTGCAAATTGGGGGTGGCAGCGGAGTTATAAAGAATATTCCTGATAATTCTAAAGTAATGGGCTATCCAGCTAAAGACTTAAAAAATTTTATTAAGGAAAATAAATGATAGATAAAACAGCTATAGTAAACAAAAATGCAAAAGTTCATTCTAGTGTTAAGATTGGCCCATACACTATCATAGGTCCCAATGTAGAAATTGGAGAGAATACAGAGATCCAATCACATGTAAACATTACTGGAAATATTAAAATTGGAAAAGGAAATAAGATTTACCCATTTGTCTCAATTAATGATCCACAAGATTTAAAATACAATGGTGAAGAGACAACTTTAGTTATTGGAGATAATAATAAGATTAGAGAGTATGTAACAATAAATCCTGGAACAATTGGTGGTGGAGGTAAGACTGTAATTGGAAATAATTGTTTATTTATGATTTCATCTCACATAGCTCATGATTGTCAGGTAGGTAATAATGTCATTATAGCAAATAATGTACCTTTAGGAGGTCACGCTATTATTGAAGATAATGTAGTTATAGGTGGAAATTCTGCTGTTCAACAGTTTACAAGAATTGGTAAAATGGCAATGATCGGAGGAATGACTGGAGTACTACATGATGTTATTCCTTACGGATTATCAACAGGAAATAGAAATTCATTACAAGGATTAAATTTAATAGGCTTGAGAAGAGCAAAATTTGAAAATAAGGATATCTTAGGATTGAGCGAAGCGTATAAGGAAATTTTTGCCACTAAAAATATTAATGAAAATATAAGTAAATTAAATGGCACATTTCAGGAAAATCCATTAGTCAAAGAGGTAATAGAATTTATAACTAAAGATAAAAAAAGATCTATTTGTACCCCATTTTCATAAGATGATAGGATTAATTTTTGGTGATACAGATTTTCCAATTAAAATACTTAAGACAATCAAGAAAAGAAAAATTAAGTACATAATAATAGATTTATCTACATCCAAAAAATTTAAAAAAGATAGTAAATCTTATTCAGTTTCTATAGGTCAATTTGGAAAAATAATTAATATTCTTAAGGAAAATAGCTGTAAAAAAGTCCTATTTGCAGGGAAAGTTAACAAGCCAAACTTTTCAAAGTTAAAGTTAGATATTAAAGGGATATATTACATCCCAAGAATTATCAAAGCATCGAAGCTTGGTGATGCTGCAATTTTGAAAGAAATTATAAAAATATTAGCTCAAAATAAAATAATAACTGAAAATTCTCTTAAATTTAATCCAGAGCTTACTCTTAAAAAGGGAAATTACTCAAAAATTAAACCAAATAATACTGATCAATTAGATATTAAAAAAGGTATTAAAACACTAAATAATTTAAGAGAGTATAATTACAGCCAAGCTGTAGTAGTCAGAAATAAAAAAGTAATTTCAATAGAGGGAAAAGGTGGAACAAAAAAAATGCTTGAAAAAAGCAAAAGTAAAAAATTTAGAAACCATGGTGTTTTAGTTAAGTTTCCAAAAAAGAAACAGGATCTCAGAGTTGACTTACCTACCATTGGTTTAAAAACGTTAAAACAAAGTAAGACAGCTGGATTAAAAGGCATTGTGGTAAAAGGTAATCAACATGTATTTTTAGATAAAAATAAATGTATTAGTTTTGCTAATAAAAATAAAATGTTTATCTCAGTTAAATGAAAAAAATTTTTATATTAACTGGTGAACCCTCAGGAGATAAATTGGCATCAACTGTAATTACAAAGCTTCAACAGAGTCACTCAGATATAGAATATCTAAGCGTCGGGGGTTCTCATCTAAATAAACTTGGCATCAAATCAATATATGATCTTAAAGAAATAACTTATATTGGTTTTACTAGTGTTATTATAAATTTATTTAAAATCAGAAATAAAATTAACGAAACCGTAAATAAAATAATTGAATTTAATCCTGATATTCTTTTTAGTGTAGATAGCCCAGATTTTACCTTAAGAGTTGCTGAAAAAGTAAAAAGTATCAATCCTAATATTAAAACAATACATTATGTTGCACCACAAGTATGGGTATGGAGAGAGGGTAGGGTTAAGAATTTTAAAAAGTTTTTAGACCACGTTTTATTACTATTCAATTTTGAAAAGAAATACTTTGATAAAGAAAATATTAAAAATACTTTTGTTGGTCATCCATTACTTGAAAATAAAGAGAATATTAAAACAGATCTATCAAATATGATTGATGAAAATAAAAAAATTATATCTCTGTTTGCTGGAAGCCGTACATCTGAAATCAATATTCTTTTACCAATTTTGCTAGACTTCATTAAATTAATGAATGAAAAATTTAATAAATATAATTTTGTTTTTCATGCAACTAATCAAAGTAAAGATTTAATAAAAAACGAGATAAAAAAAAAGGATTTTAGTAATGTTGAAGTCATATCTGATGAAAAAATTAAAACTCAGATATTATCAAACTCTACATTTGCTGTAGCAAAATCTGGAACAGTTTCTTTGGAAATATGTAATTTAAAGATACCATCGATTATCATCTATAAAATGAATTTTATAAATTTTTTAATTGTAAAATTTTTAGTTAAAACAAAATTTGCAAATATAATTAACATTATAAATCAAAAAGAAGTTATTCCTGAATTAATTCAAAAAGAATGTAATGCAAAAGAAATTTTTAGATCTGTTGTTTATTTTTTAAAAAATCCAGATTTAATGAAAAAACAAATTAATGAAGTAAATAATACCTTAGATGAAATTAAGTCTAAAACTTCGTCATCTATGGAAGCCTCATTAATTTTACAGAAATATCTATCTTAATTTTCTTGAAATAAAATTTTTTTTAAGTTTAATTATTTTTTTATGAAGATGATTAAACTTAAATTCAACCTAGTATATCTTTTTTTAATATTTTTTTTTAATTCAAACACTGTTTTTTCAGCAAGTTTTACTTTTCCTTCATCATTAACAACTAATACATCAGATTTTGTTCTGCTATCTGAAACAGGTACCACTCCATCTGTTAGTGGTTTTTCAACCGATGTACTTATTACAATAAGAGCCACCGCAGGGTTCGTGAAAATCACAACGGTCTCTGGACTTGAACAAATCAATGGATATTGTGGGTATACAGCAGACTCAAACTCTGAACCTAGCAATTGTGCAGATGATAATAGATCTGAAATTGGTTTTGAGGGTACACAAAGTGAGGTAAATGCAGCATTAGCAACCCTTTCATTTAAAGGAGACGGAAGTACCTCTAGCGTTTCTATTACTGCTTCTGCAACACCTACTGGTGCTGCTTATAATTCTGAAAACGGTCATTATTATAGAGCTGTTTCTGCAACAGATATTAGATGGGATGATGCTAGAGCTGCAGCAAAAAGTGATGCACAAAAATTTAATGGATTAACTGGTTACCTAGTAAATATTACAACTGCACAGGAAAATGACTTTGTGGCAAATAAAGTTTCTGTAAATGCTTGGACTGGGGGATCTGATAGTGGAACTGAAAGAGTTTGGAGATGGATGGATGGGCCTGAAGCTGGTCAAACTTATACTTGTCAAAAATTTGGTACTGGTGGAACAGGCGCTGAAGGTACAATCGACGGCGTCGTATGTACAGAACAAAGTTATTTAAATTGGGATTTTGGAGAGCCTAATCAATATAATGGAACAAACGAAGATTATATGCATGTGTATGGTACTGGAGATAAAAAAGGCAGCTGGAACGATTATGTTATAAATAATAGCAACGTTGATGCTTATATTATTGAGTATGGTGGTATGGGTGGAACTGCTACAGTCCAAGGCACAGCAACAATTTCAATAACATCTACAGAAGCAAGCGGTACATATACTGCTTTTGATGATAAAGAATTAGTTGGTATCGTAGAAGGACAATCAGAAGGTGCGAAAAGATTCATTTATAATTCAACTAATGCTGTCTTGGAGAGAATAGAATGGCATAGAACGACAAAAAAAAATGATAATATTAAATTTAAAGATGTAGGAATAAGTATAGATTTGAAAGAAAACACATATCCATATGCAAAATTATTAGACTTGTATCTTTTAAAGGGCAGCATCGAGAAGAAACAATTAATTTCTGAAAAAAATATTAACAAATTTATAAACGAACTTCCTCTTTCCAATTATTTAAAAAATGAATTTGGATTGTTACCCCAAGAGTGGAAAATTTGGAGCTCTGGCTATTTTAAAAAAGGAAAAATTAAAGCTAGAGTTAATAAAAAAAAAGAAGATTTTGACTCGAATGCCTTAACGATTGGTATGGATAAAATAATAGGTGAAAATAAACTCGTTGGTTTTGCTTTGAGAAAAGAGTATGAAAATACTGATATTGGTAATTCTGGTACAGAAATAAAATCTAATTCGACTAGCATCACAGCTTATTCTAGCACATATCAAAGCCATTCTTTTTTTATTGATGGTCTGGTAGGTTATGGACGCATCAGTAATAGTCTTATTAGAATTGAGGAAGCTAATACTTCAAATTCATTGACAGGAAAAAGAGATATCAATCAATTTTTTGGATCAATTAAATTTAATAAACTAACTAATAAGAATAAATTTACTTCATTGTTATTTGGAAGGGGTGATTTTGGTTTTTCATTTTTGGAAGGTTTTACGGAATCTGGAAATATACAAGCACTTAAATTTGAAGAACAAAAATTGCAACATAGATCTTTTTCTTTTGGTAGTCTTTTAAAATATAAAAAGAAAATTAATAGAGGCCATTTTTTACCATATGGAAGAGTGGAAGTTTTCGAAAATTTTTCTCCTCTTTCAAACGTAAATGCATGGTATGTATCTGATCTCAATACAAAATATAATCATCAAATAAGAGAAAACTATAATAATTCTATTAAACTAGAAATAGGTTTTGATTTAAATCTTATTGATAGTTGGTATATATCTACCTCTTTGAGAAGGCTATATAGAAATAGTGGTAACTTAGAAAATGAACTTGCCATTAAAGCAAGTAAACCTTTTTAACTTAATTCTAATCTATTAATTACGTCATCTTTATCTAAAGATTGAATAATATCGTAAATGCCTGGACCAAATTTCGATCCTGTTAATAATATTCTGAGTGGTTGACCGACTCCCTTGAAATTTGTTTTATGTGATTTTATCAAATTTTCAATTATTGGTTCTAAAACTTCTCTAGAAGGTCGTTCAATTTTTTTAAATTGATTAATGAAATCTGAAATTATCTTTTTTGCATTATCGTCAATCAATTTTATATCTTCTGGATTAAAATTAATTTTATCTAATAAAATATATTGAGCATTATTAAATATATCTTCTAGAGTTTTAGCTTTATTCTTAAGAAATGTGAGTGATTTTTTTAGTTTATCTTTTTTATCTGATTGAATTTCACTTTTATATAATTTGCAATATTCAGTTAATTGATTGAATAAGTCATTCTCATCAATATTCTTAATATAGTGCTCATTCATTGACAAAATTCTACTCATATCAAGTTTAGATGGTGATTTGCCAATCCCATCTAAATTAAAAAATTTTATACTTTCATCTAATGTAAATATTTCTTTATCTTTATAAGACCACCCTAATCTTAGTAGATAATTTCTTAGAGCGTCAGGCATAATACCAATTTTAGAATAATCATCTAATGTAGATGCTTTATCTCTCTTTGATAATTTCTTTCCCTCAATTGTATGTATTAAAGGAATATGGGCAAATGAAGGTAACTCCCATTTCATGGCTTGATAAATTTGTATTTGTTTAAAGGTGTTTATTTTATGATCGTCACCTCTTATAATATGTGTCATATTCATTTGATGATCGTCTACGGAGGCTGATAAATTATATGTAGGAGTCCCATCATTTCTTAAGATAATAAAATCTTCAATAGTATTATTTTCTATTTCGACATCACCTTGAACCAAATCTTTCAATACTGATGTTCCATCAATCTTACTTTTAAATCTTATGACAGGTTTAATATCTTTAGGTACATCAGATTCTTTTTTATCTCTCCATTTTCTATCGTAAATATAAGGAATCTTTTTTTGTCTAGCTCTTTTTTTTTGTTCCTCTATTTCTTCACTTGAGCAATAGCATTTATATGCATTTCCGTTTTTAAGTAGTTCATTTGCAACTTTTATGTGATCGTCTACTTTTTTTGATTGAATATATTCTTCCCCGTCATAGTTAATACCGATCCATTTAAGCGATTGTATTATTTGATCTTTGTATTCATCTTTAGATCTTTCTTTGTCTGTATCTTCCACCCTTAAATAAAATTTACCATTGTGATTTTTGGAGTATAACCAATTAAATAAAGCTGTTCTAACACCACCAATATGCAATGCCCCAGTAGGTGAGGGAGCAAATCTAGTTGCTACTTTTTTCATTAAAATGGTTTAGACTATTTTTTTAGAAGTTTCTATATAAAGATACTAATACACCCTGAACTTTTACTCTATCAGGGCCAAAGATTTTAGTTTCGTAATTCTTATTGGCACTTTCTAACGCAACAACTTTACCTTTTTTTCTAATTCTTTTTAACATTGCTTCATGCTCATCAATTAGAGCAACAACAATTTTTCCATTATCAGCTGTATCTGTTCTTTTAATAATTACTGTATCACCCTCATGAATTCCAGCTTCGATCATCGAGTCCCCTTGAACTTTTAAACCAAAATAATCTCCATTTTTCTCTAAATTATTTGGCAAAGGTATTCTCGAAACCTCATTTTGAATAGCTTCAACAGGTGTTCCAGCAGCAATTTTTCCTAAAACTGGTACCTCGGCATCATCTGATGATAAATTTTCCTCATCTAAACCACCTTTAATAACACTTGGTGAAAAACTGTTATAAATGTCGTTTGCAGAGGCTGTTTCTGGCAATTTAATTACTTCTAATGCTCTTGCTTTATGAGCAAGTCTTTTAATAAAACCTCTCTCTTCTAATGCACTTATAAGTCTATGAATTCCAGACTTAGACTTAAGGTTCAACGAAGCTTTCATCTCCTCATAAGAAGGAGAAACACCAGAGCTTCTCAACTTCTTGTTGATAAATAAAAGCAGGTTTTTTTGTTTTTTTGTTAGCATAAGAACAAATATCGTACAAAATCTGTTCTACAAAAGTTCTCTTCAATTCACAATAGTAAAAAACCCAATAAAATAGGGAACTATTTGACTAAAGTACTGAGAAAATAGAATTATTTTCCAAATTTTTCAAAAGTGATTCACCAATTAGAAAAGTTTTAATAGATGTTTTATTTGAGAGTTCTAATAGTTCATCTTTTGTTTTTATTCCACTTTCAGAAATTAATGGACCTTTATGATTAACCAAAACATCATGAATATCAAAAGTTGTATTTATATCAGTTTGAAGAGTTTTTAAGTTCCTATTATTGATACCAATTAATGCATCTTTAAATTTTAAAGCTTGTTTTGCTTCCTCAACTGTATGCACCTCAACTATAACAGACATATTAAATTTTAAAGCTTCCTCATATAACTCATTTGCAAGGCTTTCACTTACACCAGCTAATATAATTAATATTGCATCTGCTCCATAACTCTTTGCTAATGGAATTTGAAATTTATCTACAAAAAAGTCCTTACAAAGAATTGGCAAATTAATATTTTGTTTAATTTCACTTATATGTCTCAAATCTCCTAAAAAAAAATTTTCTTCAGTCAAAACAGACAAACAAGTTGCTTTGTTATCATTATATATACCAGCTATTTTTACAGGGTTATAATCATTTATGATTACACCTGCAGAGGGACTAGCTTTTTTGATCTCAGCAATAATTGAAAATTTATTTTCCTTAATATTTTTTTCAATATTTTCTTTAAAATTAATAAACATTTTATTTTTCTCAATTAATTCATTTAATGACTCTATTGAAATATTTTTTTTAGAATCCTCTATTTTTTTTTTTTTCTTTTTAATTATTTTTTCGAGAACATTTTCAGGCATTTTGAATTTTTTCTAAATGTTTGATAACTTTGTTTGACAAAATATGCTCTCTTGCATTTTTATATGCTTCGATAAACTCTTCATGAGTTTCATTAACAATCAATCCTGCTGCAGCATTTAAACATACTGCTTTAGAAAAATCATTATCTTCACCTTTAAATATTTCAAGCATTTTATTAGCATTAAATTTTGCATCATCACCAACGAGATTTTCAAATTTATCTGCATTGATATCTAATTTTTTTGGATCAATAACAATTTCAGAGATAACATTGTTTTTTAATTGAATAACATTTGTTTTAGCATAGGGTGAAATTTCATCTAAACCATCTTCACTATTGACGATCCATGCAAATTTAATATCTAAACTTTTTAAAGCGTTAGCAAATGTTTTTAATAACTTTTTTTCAAAGACACCGACGACTTGTCTTTTAACTAAAGCTGGACTACTCAAAGGACCAATCATATTAAAAATTGTTCTTTTACCAATTTTCTTTCTTGTAGGTCCAACGTATTTCATTGCACTATGGTAATTTGGTGCAAACATAAAACCAAAATTATTTTTTTCAATTTGTGACTCAATATTATTTGGTTCTAAATTAATTTTTATATTTAATGCCTCTAAAACATCACCAGATCCACATTTAGAAGATACTGCTTTATTTCCGTGTTTTGCTACTTTAACACCCATACTTGCGAGTAATAACGCAGAAGCTGTTGAAATATTGAGTGTGTTCTTTCCATCACCACCTGTACCACATGTATCAATACAATTTTGCACATTTACTCTTTTTGATTTATTTCTTAGAACGTATACTCCTCCAGCAATCTCATTTGAAACTTCACCTTTAGCGGACAAAAGTGTTAAAAAATCAAATATTTCCTGTTCATTTGCCTTACCTTCCATTAATAATTCGAAAGCTGCCTTACTTTCCTCAAAGGAGAGGTCATCTTTATTTTTAATTTTATCTATGAATTGTTTCATTAATATTAAAGTCTAATAAAATTTTTTAAAATTTTGATACCTAGTTTAGTTTTAATACTTTCAGGGTGAAATTGCACTCCATGAACATTATATTTTTTATGCTGAACACCCATTACTAAACCATCTTTGCTCTCCGCAGTGATTTCAAGATGTTTTGATAGTGTTTTTTTATCAATAATTAAGCTGTGATAACGTGTTGCCTCAAATGATTTTGGAAGATTTTTTAAAATTCCTAACTTATTTGAGATAATTTTGCTCGTTTTACCATGCATTAATTTTTTAGCTTGGACAATTTTAGAGCCAAATACCTGTCCTATAATTTGATGACCAAGACAAACTCCAAGTATTGGAATCTTTTTATACAAAGATTTAACTATTTTTAAACAATTACCTGATTGATTAGGGTTGCCTGGGCCTGGTGAGATTACAATTTTATTATATTTCCTTTTTAATATTTGATTAGATGTGATCTGATCATTTCTTACTACATCCACTTTAATTTTTAATGATGATAAGTAATGATAAAGATTAAAAGTGAAACTATCGTAATTATCTATAAGAATTAATTTTTTCATTTTAAAGCATTAATTAAAGCTTTTGCTTTATTTACGGTTTCTTCATACTCTTTTAAAGGTTTGCTATCAGCAACAATTCCAGCGCCAGCTTGAACATAGAATTTATCTTTTTTTGCCACAGCCGTTCTTAAAGCTATGCATGTATCAAATTCACCATTTGCTGAAAAATAGCCGATACCACCCGCATAAACTTTTCTCTTAGTTGTTTCTAATTCATCAATTATTTCCATAGCTCTAATTTTTGGTGCTCCAGAAACAGTTCCTGCTGGGAAACCAGCAAGAAGTGATTTAAACTTTGAAAATTTCTGATTATATTCACCGATAACGTTTGATACTATATGCATTACATGAGAATATCTCTCAATAATAAAGCTCTCAGTTACTTTTACCGTATTTATCTTTGAAACTTTACCAGCATCATTTCTCCCTAAATCTAATAACATTAAATGCTCTGAAAGTTCCTTCTTATCATTAAGAAGATCTTTTTCATAAAAACGATCCTCCCTCAATGTTTTACCTCTTGGTCTCGTTCCAGCTATTGGTCTTACAGTAATTTTATTATCTCTTAGTCTCACTAAAATTTCTGGACTCGCACCAATAATTTGGAAGTCATTGAAATTAAAAAAAAACATAAAAGGTGATGGGTTAGTCACTCTAAGTTTTTTATAAATATCAATCGGTTTTTTTGTTAATTTAGCTTCAAATCTTTGACTTAAAACTACCTGGAATATATCTCCTATTTTTATATATTTTTTAGCTGTATTGATCATTTGCAAGAATCTATTTTTAGAAGTATTAGATTTAACTTTAATATTTTTTGATTTTAATGGATTCCTTTTATCTATATTCTTAATTGATGATTGAATAAGCAATCTAAAAAGATCAGATTTTATCTCATCAAATTTTTTTTGATAATCTCTAATCTTTTCATCTTTATAGATATTTCTAATATAAAAAATCTCTTTTTTTAAATTATCGTGAATAATTAGTGTTCTTGGTCTCAAGAGTCTTACATCAGGTATATTAAGATCATCCTTACAATTATTAGGGATTTTCTCTATATATCTTATAGAGTCATATGAGAAATATCCTGAAATTAAAGAACACAGTTTTGGTAAATTTTTGGGAGTTTCAAATTTAAATTCTTCAATAATTTTCTCAATCAAGTTTTCAGGTTTATCTTTCAGTTTAATTTTTTTTTTATTTTGAATTAAATAAGAAATTTTATTTTTGAATTCCCATATCTTGTCAGGATTTTTGCCAAATATAGTGTATCTTCCTTTGATTTTTCCTTTCTCTACCGATTCAAATATAAAGCTATTTTTTTCACTTAAAAAATTATCTATTAAATTTAAAATCTCTTTATCTTCTTGGATTTTTTTTGAAGTATATATAATTTGATTTTTATTGCTTCTATGTCGAAACTTAAAATCTTTGAAGCTTCGATTTATGTTCATTGAAAGAAATTTTTAACTCGTTCTATTGTTTTTTGATTTAAATTAACATCATATCTGCTGTTTAGATATAAATCATATGATTTTAACATATTATTTTTTAGATTTGAATTTTGTTTATTCATATATTCATTTATCTTATCATCATTTTCCATTGTCTGATTTTGAAAGTTCTTTATTTTAGCTAAATAAATATTGCTCATCTCATCATTTATAAGAGTAAAAGAATTTATGGGTAATGAGTAAAGAAGTTCAACAGCTTTAATATCAAATTTTTTGTTATCTTTGATAGAATTTAATAATAAATTTTCGATTTTCTTATTTCCCATCTCTAAAAAACTTTCATTGTTGAAATTTTTTTCATCAATTTTTTTTATTAAATTCTTGTTATATTCATACTTATTTTTTTCAAACATAAGTCCCAAGATCTCTCCTCTGAGGACAGGATCATTTACGTTAGGAGAACGTTGTTCTGACTTAATTATTTTGTAAAGAATATAATCATCTTTAAATTCAATGATATCAAATTTATTATTTCTAGCTTCAAATATCTTTTTTTCTATTTCGCTTTTATCATAAGTAAATCTGAAATCTTTGATTTTCTTAGACTTTAAATTAAAGTTCGTAACGATGTTTTCAAAAGGAAGTTCATTCGAGATATCAATTTCTATTTGGTCAATTTTATCAAAAAAGGTCTGATTAAATTCATCTACACCAACTAAATTTTTGGGATTTATTATGGAATAATCAAAATCAATATATTCTACTTTTAAGTCACTCTTATTTTCATCTAGAAATTTTTTTATATCGTTATCTGTAAAACTATCTTTTTTTTTATAAAATTGATTTAAATTTATATAATCTATCTCTAATTTTCTATTTTCATCCTGATAGAGTTTTTTTACTAAAAATTTTGGAGAAACAGTTCCAGCACCCACAAAGCTGAACAAGTTTTTTTGTAATTCACGATTTTTTAATCGTAATTCAAACTGAGGTGCAGATTGATTATTTTCAAGTAAAAATTTTTCATATTTAAGTCTTTGAAAACGTCCTTGTTCGTCTAAAAAATTTTTATTTTTTTTAATCATTTTGAGTAGTGTTTCTTTTGAAATAATTAAATTGTATTCCTCAATTTCTAAATCTAAAATTTTTGTCGAAATTAATCCGGATAATAATTCTTCAATAATATTATCATTTAAATTTTCTCTTATTGTATCCTGAGGAATTCCAGAATTATTTAAGTAATCAATAAATTCTTCTGTAGAAATATTAATCTCATTTATTTTTACAATTGAATTTGTATTTCCGCTACTGAACATACTCCCCATACCCCAAAATACAAATGGAATAATCATTACAAAAACTAATATTCCAGCGAACTTCGTTTTGGCAAAATTTCTAAATGCACCTATCATTACTATATAAATTTATTGATCTATAAAAAGCAAACCTATAGATTAAATTTTAGTATAAGACAAATAAATATATGTATTTTATTGCTAATTGGAAAATGTTTGGTGGATTGAGTACATTGAATTCACTAAAAAAAGTAATCAAATTTCTAAAAATTTTTAAAAAATCAAAAAAAATTAAAATTATTTATTGTCCGCCCAATACATTAATCTGTTCAATGTCTAAAAAAGTTATAAATTCTAAAATTCAAGTTGGTGCTCAGAATTGTCATGAAAGCCTTACTTATGGCGCTTCAACTGGTTCCATAAATCCTACGATGCTAAAAAATGTTGGGGCCAAATATGTTATTTTAGGTCATTCAGAAAATCGCAACTCTGGTGAAACGGATAAATTAATTAATGCCAAAATTAAAGCAGCAACTCAAGCAGGTTTAAAGGTCATTTTTTGTATAGGTGAAACCTTAAGTCAAAAACGAAAAAAAATTACTAAAAAAATTTTATCTAAACAGATTATTGTAGGTTTACAAAAAATTAAGAAAAGAAAAAATGTTGTAATTGCTTATGAACCTGTGTGGTCAATCGGGACAGGTCTAATTCCTAAAGCAAATGACTTATTTAACACTATTAATTTTATAAAAAAAAAAGTTAGAAATATCAAAGTTTTATATGGAGGTTCGGTAAATCCAAAAAATATAAATGAATTAAAGTTAATAAAAAATATTGATGGATTTCTAATTGGAGGTGCCTCTCAAAATCCCAAAAAATTCATTGATATAATCAAAAAAACGTATAATTAACCTGCATGGAAAATATATTGTTAGTACTGAATATCATTCTTGCATTAATTTTAGTTTTATTAGTTTTAATGCAAAAATCTGAAGGGGGAGCACTTGGAATTGGAGTTTCCCAGGAAAATATGATGTTTTCAAAGACAGCAGGAAATTTTATGACAAAAGCAACTGGTGTTGTTGCAACTTTGTTTATCATTTGTAGTTTAGCTCTAACGATAGTATCTAGGGGTGATTTGACACCATCTAGCTCAGTTTTAGATCAAGTCGAAGAGGATACACCCTCAATTCCAGAAAATAATAATTAATACTTTTAATTTACTTTTTTATTAGCTATAAGATACTTCCATGGCGCGATATATATTTGTCACTGGCGGCGTGGTCTCATCATTAGGAAAAGGTCTTTCATCAGCATCACTAGCCTATTTGTTAAAATCACAGGGTTACAAAGTTAGGTTAAGAAAAATGGATCCCTACTTGAATGTAGATCCTGGAACAATGAGTCCATTTCAACATGGAGAAGTTTTCGTCACCGATGATGGTGCTGAAACTGATTTAGATTTAGGTCATTACGAGAGATTTACAAACATTTCATCTAAACAGTCAGATAACATTACAACAGGTCGTATTTATAGTGATGTTATTAAAAAAGAAAGAAAGGGAGGATATCTTGGAAAAACTGTTCAAGTTATACCTCATATCACAAACCGAATAAAAGAATTTATAAAAAAAGATATTACAAATGAAGATTTTGTAATATGTGAAATTGGTGGAACAGTTGGAGATATTGAAAGTTTACCATTTGTTGAAGCTATAAGACAATTTTCAAATGAATATGGTAAATCAAAAACATTATTTATTCATTTAACTTTTGTTCCGTTTTTGAAATCATCTGATGAAATAAAGACCAAACCTACTCAACATTCGGTAAAAGAATTAAGAAGTATAGGTGTTCAACCAGACATTATTATTTGTAGATCTCAACAATCTATACCATTAGACCAAAGAAAAAAAATATCATTATTTTGTAATGTTCCAATTGAAAACGTTATCGAAACGGTAGATGTAAGAACCATTTATGAGGCACCAATTAGTTTTTATAATCAAAAACTTGATAAACAAGTTTTAAAATTGTTTAAACTTAAACCAAAAAAAAGAGCTAACCTAAACCCATGGAAAAAAATAACTAAAATTGTTTTAAGTACAAAAAAATCAGTAAATATTGCGATAATTGGAAAATATGTAAATTTAAAAGATGCTTACAAATCTCTAGATGAAGCCTTAGTTCATGGTGGAATTGCAAACAATGTAAAAGTAAATCTTATAAGAATAGAGTCTGATAACTTAAAAAATAGTGAAATCAAAACAAAACTAAAAAATGTTTCAGGATTATTGATACCAGGGGGTTTCGGTAAAAGAGGAACAGAGGGAAAAATTTCAGCAATCAAATATGCTAGAGAAAAAAAGATACCATTTCTTGGTATTTGTTTTGGAATGCAAATGGCTATAGTCGAATTTGCGCGAAATAAACTAAAAATTAAAAATGCTGGGTCAAGTGAATTAGATAAAAAATGCTATCCAGTCATTGGTTTAATCAATGAATGGGATAAAAATGGAAAAATTATTAAAGGCACAGATAAAAATTTAGGTGGAACAATGAGATTAGGATTATATGAGGCCAAATTAAGAAATAATTCTGCCATAAATAAAATATATAAATCTAAAAATATAAGTGAAAGACATAGACATAGATATGAAGTTAATAATAGCCTTAAAGCTGAATTTGAAAACAAAGGATTAATTTTTTCAGGAATGTCACCAGATAATAAATTACCAGAAATAATAGAGCTTAAAAATCATCCATGGTTTATAGGTGTTCAATTTCATCCAGAATTTAAATCTAGACCTTTGGCTCCTCATCCTTTATTCTCTTCATTCATTCAGGCATCAAAAAACCATAAATGAGTAATATAAAGGTAAATTGTAATAAAATAGAGATCTCTAACGATAATAAAATTTGTATTATTGCAGGCCCATGTCAGCTTGAGACTGAGCAACACGCAATGGATATGGCAGGTAAAATACAAGATATTACCAAGAAATTTGGGGTAGGATTTATTTATAAAACTTCATTTGATAAAGCGAATAGAACAAGTCTTAAAGGCAAAAGAGGAGCTGGATTAGATACTTCCCTTCCAATTTTTGATAAAATAAAAAAAGAACTCAATGTCCCAATTTTAACAGACATACATAATATTGAGCAATGTTCAATTGTTGCAAAACATGTAGATGTTTTACAAATACCTGCTTTTTTATGTCGCCAAACCGATCTTTTAGTAGCTGCAGCTAAAACAAATAAAATCATTAACGTTAAAAAAGGTCAATTCTTAGCACCATGGGATATGGTCAATGTAACAAAAAAAATTTCAGACTCTGGTAATAAAAATAT
>CACBRY010000018.1 GCA_902541825.1 uncultured Pelagibacteraceae bacterium
GAAGAAATTATTAATTCAACAGATGAAAAAATAGAAAATTTAAGATTACAATTGAATGAAATCCAAGAGCAATCAATTCAGATAAGAGAGAGAAAAGCAAGTTCAGGTGCAACAGTTGAGGGACTAAAAAAAAGAAAAAATGATTTAATTGATAGAATTAATTCCGAATTAAATTTATCTGAGGAAAATATTTTAGAAAATTCAAATCTTTTCGGAGTTGAGGAACTGCCCGATGCTGTAAATCAAGAGGACTTGCTAGACAAAAAAAAACAAGAAAGAGAAAAACTAGGCTCAGTGAACTTAAAAGCAGATGAAGAAACAAATAAGTATGAAACTGAAATTAAAAAAATGGAGAGCGATCGGGTCGATTTAGTAACAGCAATAGTAAAATTAAAAGAAAGTATCAATGAGCTTAATCAAAAAGGAAGAGAAAGATTAATTGAGGCTTTTGATAAAGTTGATAGAAAATTTAACGAGGTTTACACAAAACTTTTTAATGGTGGAAGCGCCAAACTTGAATTGGTAGATGCTGATGATCCACTAGAGGCAGGACTAGAGATGTTGGTGAGTCCTCCTGGTAAGCGTCTCCAATCAATAACTTTATTATCGGGTGGAGAACAAGCGCTTACTGCGCTTTCATTAATTTTTGCCGTTTTCTTAACTAATCCATCTCCAATTTGTGTATTAGATGAAGTAGATGCACCTCTTGATGATGCGAATGTCACTAGATTTTGTAATTTGCTTGATGAACTTACAAAAATTACTGACACGAAATTTATAATTGTTACCCACCATGCTTTAACAATGTCTAAAATGAACAGACTATATGGAGTTACAATGCCCGAGAAAGGTATTAGCCAACTAGTAGCTGTTGATCTTCAAAAAGCAGAAAGTATGGTTGCCTAATAAAGCTGATTTCAAATGTCCAAAGATCCATTTAAAACTCGCTTAGAAATTGCAAAAAAAAAGGTTTTGGATAAAGAAATTAAGAAAAAACATAACCCCTCTCCAATTGGTAATGCTTTTAAACTAAGCACTGAGCTAGTTTCTGCAGTAGTTGTAGGGACAATTATTGGGTTTATTTTAGACAAGACCTTTGGTACTAAACCCTGGTTAATTTTAATATTTTTTTTTGTAGGTGTAATCGCAGGAATAATGAATGTAATTAAATCTGCAAAAAAAATGCAAAAATAGATCGAAAAATATATGGCTGCAAATCCAATGACACAATTCGAAGTCTATAGAATTGGTCCTGAAATTAAAGTAGGTGCTTTTGATATTTCATTTACAAACGCCAGTTTGTTTATGGTCATAAGTTCGCTAGCTATTTTGATTATATTTAATCTCGGATCAAAAAAAAATTCAT
The DNA here is from genome assembly GCA_902541825.1 of uncultured Pelagibacteraceae bacterium. Taxonomy (GTDB): domain Bacteria; phylum Pseudomonadota; class Alphaproteobacteria; order Pelagibacterales; family Pelagibacteraceae; genus Pelagibacter. The sequence continues at coordinate 1,367 of CACBRY010000018.1, forward strand.
TGCTACCAAACAAAATTCAGTTGTTAGCTGAATTAAGTTATACATTTGTTTCAAAAATGATTAGTGATACGGCAGGCTCTAAAGCTAAACCTTATTTTTCTTTTATATTCTCTTTATTTATGTTTGTCCTTTTTTGTAACATGTTTGGAATGATTCCTTACACCTTTACAGTCACAAGTCATATTATTGTTACCTTTGTGTTAGCAGCTTTTATTTTTGTCAGTGTAACAATAATTGGTTTTATAAAACATGGTATAGGCTATCTTAAATTATTTGTACCGAGTGGGGTTCCTATAGTACTATTACCATTAATCGTAGTTATTGAGATTATCTCATATTTAAGTAGACCTATCAGTTTATCCGTCAGGCTCTTTGCTAACATGATGGCGGGTCACACAATGATGAAAGTATTCGGAGGCTTTGTAATAAGTCTTGGGGTAGTCGGTGGATGGCTTCCACTGAGTTTTTCGGTTGCTTTAACTGGCCTGGAGATATTAGTTGCTTTTCTTCAAGCATATGTTTTTGCAATTTTAACCTGCATCTATTTGAATGATGCATTAAACTTACACCATTAATTAACAGAGGAGGATATAATGGAATTAGAAGCAGCAAAAATGATCGGAGCAGGTTTAGCGGCTATAGCCCTAGCTGGTGCCGGTGTTGGCATAGGTATAATTTTTGGTAATTATCTATCAGGTGCGATGAGAAACCCATCTGCGGCTCAGAAACAGTTTCCTAATTTGCTTTTAGGGTTTGCCCTAGCAGAGGCAACTGGGTTGTTTGGATTGGTTGTAGCGTTAATCATTCTTTTTGCATTTTAAATAGATGGTTAAAAAAATATTTTTTCAGTTAATATTTTTTAATCTCTTTTTTTTAAAAGAGGTTTTTGCAGCTGAAAGCGGAGGTATGCCTCAATTAAATCCAGAATTTTGGATTTCACAAATTTTTTGGTTAACACTTACTTTTGGCATACTGTACATTGTATTATCTAAACTGATACTACCTAAGATAAGTGCAAACCTTGAATTAAGAAAATCGCAAATACAAGAAAATATTGAGGCAGCAGAAAAACAGAGAGAAAGTAGTGAAGCTAAGCTTAAAGAGTACGATGATATTGTTTCAAAAAGTAAATTAGAAGCTAATAACATTTTTAAAGAAGCTAGAGAAAATGCGCTTAAAGAAATAAATGCAAAAAAGGAAACTTTAGATAAACAAATTGATGAGGAAATAAAGAAAGTTGAGCAAGAGATAAATTTACTAAGAAAAGGTGCTTCAGAGAAAATAAATAAAATTGCAATCGAAACTACTTCTGAGTTACTAGTGAAATTAATCGGTACGGAAGTAAATAGTAGTAGTATTTCCGCAATCGTTGATGATTTATCTAAAAGAAACGGGGATAAATATTATGGCAATTGATGCAACATTTTGGGTAGCTGTATCGTTTATTATTTTCTTTGGAGGCTTAATATATCTTAAGGTTCCACAAAAAATAAATGAAATACTAAACAAATTAATTTCAGATATCAAAAATGAGATTGATGAAAGTGAAAAGCTTAGAACAGAAGCTAAAACTTTATTGGATAATGCTCAAAAAAAACTCGATACAGCTCAATCAGTTAGTAAGGAAATATTGGCACAAGCAAAAAAAGACAGTGATAATCTTATTATTGAATTAAACGATAAGTTTCATAAATCTTCAGAAATTAAAAAAAATTCAACAGAGAATAAGATCAATCAAATGAAAGACGTAGCAATAAAAGAAATAAAAGATGCTTCAATTAAAGTTGCGGTAGATTCAGTTAAAAAGATAATTACAACATCAGTTGATAAGTCCAAGCTTGATAACTTGTTTCAAAAAAATTTGGATGAAACAAAAGAAGAGTTAAAAAAAATCAACTCATAATACTCTTACAATTTTACAAAAAAGACTATAAATTATATAGATGAATTCCATTGTTATAGGTTCAGGATTTGGAGGAATAGCTGCAGCTTTACGTCTTAAAGCTAAAGGGCATAAAGTTACTTTAATCGAAAAACATCGAGATCTTGGAGGAAGAGCTAGAGTATTTCAAAAAAATGGCTTCATTTACGATGGTGGACCAACAGTAATAACTGCTCCATATTTGATAAATGAATTATTTGAATTATTTCAAAAAAAACCAGAAGATTATATAAAACTCACTCCACTAAAAGTTTGGTATCAATTCATTTTCGAGGATAAATCAAAATTTAATTACTCTGGGGACGAGCTAGAGATGAAAAAACAAATAAAAGAGATAAATGAAAAAGATGTTAAGGGTTATGAAAAATTAGTCAATTTTACAAAAAAAATTTTTGATAAAGGTTTCACGGAGCTTGCTGATGTACCCTTTGATAAACCATTTGTAATGATGAAGCAATTGCCAGCACTACTAAAACTAAAAAGTTATAAATCTGTTTATTCTTTAGTCTCCTCATATATAGAAAATGAAAAATTAAGGAGAATGCTTAGTATGCACCCACTATTAGTTGGAGGAAATCCTTTTACTACAACTTCAATTTATGGATTAATCTTATACCTAGAAAAAAAATGGGGTATTCATTACTCAATGGGTGGAACAGGAAATATAATCAAAGGTTTTGAAAAATTAATGGATGAAGTCGGGATTAAAATAATTAAAGGTCACGAAGTTACCAAAATTATTTCAAACAAAAAAAAAATTACCAGTATCCAATTAGATGATCAAACAATAATAGAATCTAGCAATGTAATTTGTAATGCTGATCCTCCTGCTGTTTACGAGAAAATGTTAAATGGGAATACAAGTAATTCATTTCTTTTTAGATGGAAAAAAAACCGAATGGAATATTCGATGGGATTATTTGTCTATTACTTTGGTACCAAAAAAAAATACGATAATGTTGAGCACCATACTATTAAGTTTGGAAACAAATATAAAGAACATCTAGATGACATTTTCAATAACAAAAAATTAAATGACGATATTAGTTATTATCTTCACAGGCCCTCTGCAACCGATAAAACTATGGCTCCCGAAGGCAACGATTGCTTTTATGTTTTAGTCCCGGTGCCAAATAATCAATCAAAAATTGATTGGTCTGTTGAGGGAGAAAAAATGAAAAATTTGGTTATTGATAAAATGCAAAATGATTTAATGCCAGATCTCAAAAATAATATTGTAGAAGATTTTTATTTAACCCCTGATTACTTTGAAAGAGATTTAAATACAAAATATGGTTCAGGTTTTTCAATCCAACCAAAATTTTCTCAATCTGCATATTTTAGATTTCACAATAAGTCTGAGATATACAAAGGACTTTACTTCGTTGGTGCAGGAACCCATCCTGGAGCAGGTGTACCTGGAGTGCTTTCATCAGCAAAGGTATTAGAAAAGATTTTATGATGTCTGATAAAAATTACTTATCAGTTTATGCAAAATCTTTTAATTGGGCGGGTTTTTTTTTACCTAAAAAAACATATAAAAAATGCTCTGCGTTGTATGATTTTTGTAGAGTTGCCGACAATATTGCAGACAATGAAGAAAAATTAGAAGTCAAAGAAATTAAATTCAAGCAATTTAAAAAAGATTTTGTTCAAAAGAATTTTGATAATCAAATTGTTAAAAATATGTGGGACCTTATTGATGAATTTAAGATTTCAGTAAAAATTATCGAAGATCTATTAGATGGTATAAATTCAGATATTAAAGATAAGGTGATATTAAATTCAAAAAAAGAACTTTTAATTTATTCTTACAGAGTTGCTGGGACTGTTGGTTTAATGATGGCAAAAATTTTAAAAGTTAATAAAAAAAGCTCACTTAAGTCAGCTATTGATCTTGGTATCGCAATGCAACTTACAAATATATCAAGAGATGTAATTGAAGATTCAAAAATAAATAGATTTTATATAAATAAAAATTTTGAGGAAATTACATCGACTATAGATCTTGCAGATACATTTTATAATAATTCCTTTTATTCTATAAAAGATATTCCAATAAGTTTTAGATTTTCAATTTTAGTCGCAAGAAGGATTTACCGAAAAATAGGCTATAATATTCTAAATAAAAAAACATTTGAAAATTATGAAAATTCTGGAAAAATTTATGTATCCAATATTGAAAAGAGTATAGAGACAATTTTTGCAATTTTTGATCTTATAAGGTTATCTCTAACTAGCATTAGGGAAAATCAGATTCAACATGATCATTTTTTAATTAATGAGGAAATAAATCTAGATGAGAGAATTTGACTATGTCATTATTGGTGGGGGTTGTGCTGGTTTATCTTTAGCGTATGAATTGGAAATTCATGAAAAGCTTAAAGATAAAACTTTGGCGATCATAGAGCCAAGAGATAAATACAAAAGAGACAAAACTTGGTCTTTTTGGAAAGTAACATCTCACAATTTTGATGATTGTGTAAAAAAAAATTGGGAAAATTTTTCAATTAATATTCCAAAAAAAACTAACTATTTGCAGTGTAAAAGTTCTCCATATCAAAGCATTGACAGTGGTTTATTCTATGAAAAAATTAATAACAAACTAAATGAAAATAAAAATATTTCCTACTTTAAAGATGTCAGTGAAATTAGTTTAAAAAATTCTTTTATTTTTAATAGCGTACCATTCATTAAAAAAGATTATCGAAATCTTTGGCAACATTTTTGTGGAGTGGAAATCGAAACTAAAAATAATTTTTTTGATGATCAAATTTTTAACCTTATGGATTTTGATTGTGATCAAAGAGAAAGTGTTCATTTTTTTTATACCTTACCCTACTCAAAAAATACTGCTTTAGTTGAAACCACTTGGTTGTCTAAAATTAATGACAATTCTCAAAAAGATTATGACAAACAGATAAAAGATTACATTGAAAATCATCTAAATTTGAGAGATTACAAGATAATTTATAAAGAGGAAGGGGCGATACCTTTATTTTACCCAATCGATAAGAGTGAAAAAAATAAAATTAATATTGGAACTGCTGGTGGTATGACTAGATTAAGCACAGGTTATACTTTTCTTAATATTCAAGAACATAGTAAATATATTAGAGAAAATATTGAAAATATTGCTAATGTTAAAAAATATAAAATAAGTACCAAATATCAATTTTTAGATGAAATATTTTTAAGAGTTCTTGAAAAACATCCAGAAAAAATGTCCGATATATTCTTTAAAATGTTTAAGGCTTCACCAAAGACTGTTATAAAATTTTTGTCCAATAAAAGCAATTTTTTCGAGGATTTGTCTATTATTTTAAGAATGCCTAAATTGACTTTTATTAAAGCATTATTTTATTAGTAGGATTTTAAAATGAATAACAGATCAAAAAAAATAAATTTCAATCATTCTTTCATTTTTTTTTTAGTTTGTAATATTTTTTCATTGATAGCTTTTAAGTTTAACACTTTGACAATTTCACCATTTTTTTGTTTGTTATTAATTTTAAGTATCGGTATATCTCATGGATCACTTGATAATTTAAAAGGAAGAAAACTTTTTCAAATCTTTAAAGTTAAAAATTTTTATATTTTTTACTTGGTATATATTTTAATAGCCATCATAGTTATAATTTTATGGATGCTCATACCATATGTTTCTTTAATCATTTTTTTAATGGTTGCCTCATATCATTTTGGAAAAGAAGACACTCAATTTTTAATAGTTGAAAACTCTTATCACAATCAATTTTTATTTTTGTTAAAAGGTTCTCTAATTGTTTTTGCACCAATGTATTTCCATTTCGAAGAGACAATATCAATATTCAAATTGCTGTTTATTGAAAATGAAAATTTCTATAATTTTTTAGATTTAATAGAGTCGAAAAAAATATTGTTATATTGTATTATTCTATCAACTTTAGCAAATATTCTACTATTTACAAAAAATTTTGAGCTAAAGAAATTCACAATATTTTTAGATTATTTTTCAATTATAATAATAAATTATTATTTTTCTCCATTAGTAGCTTTTACAATTTATTTCTGCTTTTTACACTCTGTAAGACATAGTATCTCATTAATGTCTGAATTAGACAGGGATGACCTTGGAAATGGTTTTAAAATCTTTGTAAAAAAGGCTTTGCCACTAACAATTATTACAGCTATTTTTTGCGCAATTGGTCTTTTTTTACTAAATAATACTTACAATTTAGAAAGTTCAATTCTTAAAATTATATTTATAGGTTTGGCGTCTTTGACCTTTCCACATATATTGCTTGAGTATTTGATTGAAAAAAATGAAAAATAAACATTTGAAAATATTACTTTCTGCACCAAGAGGTTTTTGTGCAGGTGTTGAGCGAGCAATAGAAATTGTAGAGAAATCAATCAAAAAATTTGGTGCTCCAATTTATGTTCGCCATGAAATTGTGCATAATAAATATGTTGTCGACGATTTAAAAAATAAGGGTGCCATCTTTGTTGAGGAGCTCGAGGAGATAGAAGATAAAACAAGGCCAGTTATTTTTTCCGCACATGGTGTTCCAAAAAAAATACCGGAAGATGCTAAAAACTATAACATGACTTATATAGATGCTACATGTCCATTGGTATCCAAAGTACATAGAGAAGCGGAAAATTTACATAAAGCTGGGTATCATTTAATTTTGATAGGACATCAAAATCACCCTGAAGTAATCGGTACCATGGGTCAATTACCAGAGGGATCAATTGATCTTGTTCAAAATGAGGATGAGGCCAAAAAATATAAACCTCACAACAACAAAAAAATTTCATATGTAACACAAACAACACTATCAGTAGATGATACAAAAGATATAATTCAAATCTTAAAAGATAGATTTCCTAATATAAAAGAACCAATGAAAGAAGATATTTGTTACGCCACAACGAATAGACAATTGGCTGTAAAAAATATTGCAAAAAAATGTGATTTATTTTTTGTAATTGGTAGTAGAAATTCATCTAATTCAGTTAGATTAGTAGAGGTTGCAAAAAAATCTGGCTGCTCTAACTCGCTGTTAATTCATTCACAAAGTGAAATACCATTCGATTTAATTAAAGACTCAAATATAATTGGAATTTCCTCTGGGGCTTCCGCACCAGAAATTTTGGTCAATAATTTTATAGAAGAGCTAAAAAATAAATTTACAGTCAGTATAGATGAAGTAGAAATAATTAAAGAAAATGTTGTTTTCAAAGCACCAAAAAAATTAAACTAAAATGGCTGTTTATACGAAAATAAGTAAAAAAGACATTTCTTATATTAATAGAAAATTTGATATAGAAAAAATTTTAGAATTTAAAGGTATAAAACAAGGAATTGAAAATACAAACTATTTACTAAAATCAAAAAATAAAAAATTTATATTAACAATTTTCGAAAAAAGAGTATCAAAAAAAGAATTGCCTTTTTTTATGAATTTGATGGATAAATTGAATAAATCAAAAATAAATTGCCCAAAACCACAAACAAAAAAAGACGGTGGGTATTTAATTAATTTAAAAAATAAAGCTGCATGCATAGTTTCCTTTCTCAATGGAAAAGATAAAAAATCACTTAATTTTAAAAACTGTTATGACATTGGCAAAATGATTGCTGAAATGCACCAATCTACAAAAAAAATAAATCTTACTAGAAAAAACTCTATGGGTGTTAGAAATCTAAATCCATTACTGAAAAGTATAAGATTTAAGTCAAAAAAATTTACTAATGTAGAAAAATTTTTAAAAAATAATTTTAAAGATATTAAAACGAAATGGCCTAAAAATTTACCTAACGGGGTAATTCATGGAGATTTGTTTATCGATAATATTTTTTTTAAAAATAATAGATTGTCAGGAGTAATCGATTTTTATTTTGCAGCTAATGACTATTTTATGTATGAAATCGCAATTTGTGTAAATGCACTATGTTTTGATAAAAAAAAATCAAAGTTTGTGTTGAACAAAAAGAAAGTCAAAAATTTAATAAAAGGTTATGAAAAAATTAGGAAAATCTCAGTTAAAGAAAGGAAATCATTAAATATTTTATGTCGTGGTGCTGCAATTAGATATTTTATGACTAGACTTTATGACTATTCAAATACTCCTAAGACAGCATTAATTAAAATAAAAGATCCAAGAGAATATTATCAAAAGCTTGTAATACACAATAATTTAAGAGCTTATAAAGATTATTTGAATTAATGATTAAAATATACACTGATGGTTCATGCATTGGCAATCCGGGTAAAGGTGGCTGGGCAGCAATAATATTAAATGAGGGGGAAAAAACTGAAATAAAAGGAAGTAAAAAAGATACTACAAATAATCAAATGGAATTATTAGCGCCTATAGAGGCGCTTAAAAAGATTCCAAAAGGAAGTAAAGTTCAAATTTTCACTGACTCTAAATATGTTAAGTCTGGAATAACAGAGTGGATACACAATTGGAAAAAAAATGGATGGAAAACTACAAATAAAAAAGAGGTGAGTAATAAAGAACTTTGGACAGAATTGGATCAACTAAATAGTGAATTTGAAATAAGTTGGAACTGGGTAAAAGCGCATTCAACAGATAAATTAAATAATGAGGTGGATTTACTTGCTAGAGATGCTGCAAATTTATAGTAGATTGTTCAATAAGTTTTCTGCAGAAGTTAAGCCGCATTCTTTAGTCTCTTCTTCTTCATGAATTTTAATAACTGTAAAATTTTCAACAACCATTAAATAACGATTTGATCTAATTCCCATTCCTTTTGCATTTCTATCAACTTCCGCACCGATTGCTTTCGTAAATACTAAATATGGGTCAGATAACATTTTAATTTTATCTCCAGTATTATTAATCTCTCCCCAGCCATTCATTACATAAGGGTCATTGACTGATAAACAAAATATATTTTCTATTCCTTTTGCTTTGATTTTATCTGCATTTGCTACAAAACCTGGTAAGTGAAGTTTAGAGCAAGTTGATGTAAATGCTCCAGGTAAACCAAACAAAACAATTTTTCCATTACCTATGATTTCTCTTAAGTTACTTTTTTGAGGCTCTCCATCAATAAGTTGAAAAATCTCTGTATCTGGAAGTTGATCTTTTATTTTAATTTTCATATCGAATTCATTACATATTTTTTAACTTTTTCAATATCATTTGAAAGAAGTTCAAATTTTTCTTTTCTGTCATAAACATATTTAAGACTTTCTGGTAAATTTTCAGTTTTTGATATTGCATCTTCTATTGCCTTTGGAAATTTACACGGATGTGCAGTTGATAATACAACGCAATTTTTTTCCAATCCTAATTTTCTAACAGCACCAATACCTACAGCGGTATGCGGATCAACTACCATCTGATTTTCATCATTGATAGTTTTTATCATTTCAACAGTTTCGTTTTCATCAAGCATCTCAGATACAAAATTCTTTTTGATTTTATCTAAATCATTTTTGTCAATTTTATAGGTATTATTTTTTATTTCAGCCATTACACCTTTTGTAACTTCTGAGTTACAACCTTTTACATCATATAAAAGCCTCTCAAAATTACTTGCTATTTGTATATCCATGCTTGGAGTATTTGTTTCCTCAACTTTCTTTTGACTATAGTCGCCGCCTGATATGGCTCTATGAAGTATGTCATTTTTATTTGTAGCTACGATTAGCTTATCAATTGGAAGGCCTAATTTTTTTGCTAAGTATCCAGCATAAATATCACCAAAGTTTCCTGTTGGAACAGAAAAGGATAAAGGCTGACCATTTCCAACTTTAAAGAAAGCGTAAAAATAATACACCGATTGAGCAATAATTCTTGCCCAATTAATTGAATTTACCCCTGACATATTAATTGCTTTTGAAAATTTTTCGTCATTGAACATTGCTTTTACTAGATTTTGACAGTCATCAAAGTTGCCCTCTACTGCAATATTAAACACGTTATTCTCCTCATGTATTGTCATTAACCTTCTTTGTACAGGTGAAATCTTATTATTTGGGTGTAATACAAAAACATTTAAATTGCTTTTTCCTTTTAAAGCATCGATTGCAGCTGCACCAGTATCACCTGAGGTTGCTACTATTATATTAATTTTTTTTTGATCACGGTCTAAATGGTATTGATAAAAATTACCAATCAGTTGCATTGCGATATCTTTAAAAGCAAGTGTGGGTCCATGAAATAGTTCTAATACTTTTAGATTTCCGAGATTAGAAATTTTAACAACATCGTCAGATCTAAAATTTGAATATGATTTTGAAATCATAGAGATTAAATCATCTTTAGACATGAAATCTCCAATAAATGGATAAATTATTTCAGCAGCTAAATCATTGTAACTAAGATTTTTTAGATTATCTAATTCTTCCTTTTGGAATTGTTTAATTGATTTAGGAACAAAAAGTCCTCCATCGTCCGCCAATCCTTTGAGGAAAACATCTTTAAAAGAAAAGTTTTTTTGATTATTTCTCGTACTAATGTAATTCATTTAATAATTCTTTTTTCTAAAATATAAATATAGCAAAAGAATTGAAAGCGCTAATGAAAACCAAGTAATAGCGTATTTTTGATGATTATTAGAAATATTTGCAGTAATTTTTTTTGGCCTAGGTAACTGATAATTTCCATCTAAATAAATAATATATTTAGAAAAATTTTTACCTGTAAATTTTAAGATATCTTCTCTATTTAAACTAAACCAGTAATTTTCATCTAAATCATTATCTGGCTTAAAGATATTTTTTCTACCTTGTAATTTTAGAGTTCCAATAATATTTTTTTGATCAAATACATTTATTTCTTGAGTACCCTTCTTTTCAAATGGTATCCAACCTCTATTAATTAAAAAATTTTCATCCCCAATCGTAATTGGATTTATTACTTCAAATCCAGGAGTACCAGACTCATTTAAATTGTATAAATAAATTTGCTTATCAAAATCTATAGACCCTGAAGTTTTAATTTTTAGAAAATTTTCTTTTTTTGATTGAGCTAATTCCACCGGAGGATTTTTTAATGAATTTTCAATTTCTAAAATTAAATTATTTTTCCAATTTAGACGAATAATTTGCCACGTACCTAGTCCAATAAAAACAAAAATAAAGAAAATTATAAAGACGGAAAATAAAAACTTATGTTTCAAGGATCAAATTAACTTCCCCAGATATATATTGCAGCAAACAAAAATAACCAAACAACGTCAACAAAATGCCAATACCATGCAGCTGCTTCAAAACCAAAATGATGGTCTTTAGTAAAATGACCCAATTTTCCTCTCCATAAACATACTGCTAAAAAAATTGTTCCAACTATAACATGGAAGCCATGAAAGCCTGTTGCCATGTAAAAAACAGAACCATAAATATGATCTGAAAAAGCAAATGTAGCATGATGATATTCATATGCTTGAAGTGCTGTAAAAAATGCTCCAAGAATTACTGTTAGCACTAATCCTTGTATAAAACCTTTTCTGTCACCTTCTAATAATGAATGGTGAGACCAAGTGACTGTTGTACCTGATAAAAGTAAAACTAATGTGTTAATCAAAGGTATATCCCAAGGATCAAAAGTCACAATATCTTTAGGTGGCCATACGTTTCCTACAAAATCATTTGGGAAAAGACTAACGTCAAAGTAAGCCCAAAACCAAGCAACAAAAAACATTACCTCAGATGCGATAAATAAAGTCATTCCATATCGGTGATGAATTTGGACTACTGGGGTATGATGACCTTGATGTTCTGCTTCAATGACCACATCTCTGAACCACATATATGCGCCATAAATTAAAAGAGCTAATCCAAGATACATTCCCCATGAAACATCTGAATGCATGTAATATACAGCACCTATAGCTAATACTAGGCAAGAAAACGAAACGTAAATAGGCCAAGGACTTGGATCTACTAAGTGATAATCATGTTTTTTTTCAGCTGACATTTTTTTTAATTATGATTGTTTATAATAATCTGTCGAGAAAAAAGTATACGACATAGTTACATCTTCTAGGTTTTTAACACTTGGATCATTAATCATTTCAGGGTCTAGATAAAAAGTCATTACATAGGTGGCTTTTTCTCCTGCTTTTAGTTCTTGTTTTTCAAAACAAAAACAGCCAAGTTTACTATAATATTTTCCAAAACTTGCTGGTGATACGTTAAAACTTGCTACACCGGCAGTTGGTTCGCTACTATAATTTTCAACTTCAAACTCTATTTTGTTAACTTGGCCAACTTTCACATCTATAACATTCGATTTTGCCTTAAAATCCCAAGGTAGATTATTAACATTAGTATCAAATCTAACACTTACTACTTTATTAAGAACTATTTTAGGAGCACTGTTTGAAATTTGAGTGGTACCTCCAAAACCCGTTACTCTACAAAATAAATCATATAAAGGTACTGCAGCGTAGGATAAACCCAACATAAATACAAATATTCCTATAAGGACTAATGGTGTAAGATTTTTTTTTTGTATCATATTGCTCTATCAAAAACTCCAGTATTATATAATGTAAATAAAAAAAGAAAAATCATGAAGGCAATAATCGCTAATGCTGTCTTGATATTTTTTTTCTTAGTTTTTTTATCTGGTATAATCATAAAATCTTATCTATCAGAAAAAGCACAAAAACCAAAAATAAATATAAAATAGAATAGCCAAATATTGATTTAGCAATTTTAAGTTTACACTTGGCTGGCGCTTCATCAATTTTAGGAGCAGTTAATTTTATCACAACAATTCTTAATATGAGAACTCCTGGAATGACTTTACACAAGATGCCATTATTTGCTTGGTCAATTTTAGTAACAGCTTTTTTATTGTTATTGTCTTTACCAGTTCTAGCAGGAGCGATAACAATGCTATTGACTGATAGGAACTTTGGAACCGCCTTTTTTGAAGCTCAAACTGGAGGAGACCCAGTGTTGTTTCAACATTTATTCTGGTTCTTTGGCCATCCAGAAGTTTATATTTTAATTCTACCAGGATTTGGAATGATTAGTCATATTGTTTCAACATTTTCTAGAAAACCAGTTTTTGGCTATTTAGGTATGGCTTATGCGATGGTCGCAATCGGAATAGTTGGCTTCGTAGTTTGGGCTCACCATATGTATACTGTTGGATTAAGTACAGATACAAAAGCTTATTTCTTAGCAGCCACTATGATTATTGCTGTTCCTACTGGAATAAAAATCTTTTCTTGGATAGCAACTATGTGGGGAGGATCGATCTCATTTAAAACTCCAATGATGTGGGCACTAGGTTTTATCTTTATGTTTACAGTTGGCGGAGTGACAGGTGTAGTTTTAGCAAATGCAGGAGTAGATACTGCAATGCACGATACTTATTATGTAGTAGCTCACTTTCATTATGTTCTCTCACTAGGCGCTGTATTTGCAATATTTGCTGGTTTCTATTATTGGTTTTCAAAAATGTCCGGTTACGAATATTCAGAGTGGCTAGGTCAATTACATTTTTGGTTAACTTTTATTGGTGTAAATTTGATTTTCTTTCCACAGCATTTTTTAGGATTAGCAGGTATGCCTAGAAGATATGCTGATTATCCAGATGCATTTGCAGGTTGGAATTACATTTCTTCAATAGGATCCTATATAGCAGTTGCTGGCTTAGCTGTATTTTTTGTGAATTTGATTTATGCTTTTGCAAAAAAGAAAGCTGCAGCACAGAATCCTTGGGGAGAAGGAGCAACAACTTTAGAGTGGACCGTTCCATCTCCACCAAATTTCCACACTTTTGAAGAATTACCAAAGTTTGTAGATGATCAAGAGACCGGGAAATCTCATAGCTAGGAATTAAAGCTTTAAAATTGATGAGTAGTTCAAAATTAAAAAAAGATAATTTGTCTCAAGAAGACTTACTAAATTTTTCTGAATTATTTAAATTGATGAAACCAAGAGTAATGTCGCTTGTGATATTTACTTGTGCGGTTGGATTATTAACAGCCCCAACTATGGTTTCAACTCAAGATGCAATAATTGGAATATTACTAGTTTCAATGGGCGCAGGAGCAGCAGGAGCATTAAACATGTGGTATGAGTCTGATCTTGATGCTTTAATGAGTAGAACTTGCCTAAGACCAATACCAACAGGTAAAGTTAATAAAAATCAGGCTCTGATATTTGGAATAACTTTATCGCTTATTTCAGTAGTTGCACTAGATTATTTTACAAATCGAGTATCTGCAGGAATATTACTTTTTACTATTATATTTTATGTTTTAATTTATACAATTTGGCTGAAAAAAAGAACCTCACAGAATATTGTTATTGGTGGTGCGGCTGGAGCTCTTCCTCCTGTTATAGGCTGGACTATTGCTACAGGATCTTTATCTCTTGAACCTCTTGTATTTTTTTTAATTATTTTCTTTTGGACGCCATCACATTTTTGGGCATTAAGCTTATATAAATCAGAAGATTATAAAAAAGCTAATATACCCATGCTTCCCCTAACAAACGGGATAGAGAGCACTAAAGTAAATATTTTTGTCTACTCTTTAATAATGCTTCCAGTGATAATTTTTCCATATGTAATCAACTTTGTAGG
>CACBRY010000019.1 GCA_902541825.1 uncultured Pelagibacteraceae bacterium
ATAGGTCAGAACATTAAATTTGATTTTATTGTATTTTTCAATCACGGGATAACACTATCAGCTATGGAGGATACCATGCTCATGTCTTATGTGCTAGATGCTGGAAAAAATAGACACAATATGGATGCGTTATCTGAAATTCATCTGAATCATAAAACAATAAAATTCAAAGAATTAGTTGGTTCTGGAAAGAAACAGATAAATTTTAGTGAAGTTGATTTAGAAAAAGCAAAAGATTATGCCGCTGAGGACGCTGACATAACTTATAGACTATATAAAAAATTCTATAAAAGTTTGAAAGAAGAAAAAATGATTAATATTTATGAAATTTTTGAAAAGCCATTACTTAGAATTTTAGCTGATATGGAAATACAGGGTATTAAAGTTGATAAAAAGTTTCTCAAAACATTATCTACCAAATTTGAAAAAAAGATTGAAAAAATTCAGAAAGAAGTTTTTAAACTCTCCAAGAAAGAGTTTAATATTGCTTCTCCAAAACAACTTGGTGAAATTTTATATAATGATCTTAAGATTGCAGACTTAAAAAAAACTAAAAAGGGAAGTTTTGCAACAAGTGCCTCAGTATTAGAAGATCTCGCTTTTAAAGGTCATAAATTTCCACAATTAGTCCTGGACTGGCGGCAAGTTTCAAAACTAAAAAATACCTATTCAGACTCATTACCCGAACATATTAATCCTGATACAAAAAAAGTTCATACTTCTTTTTTATTAGCAGCAACGACTACAGGACGATTAGCTTCAAGTGATCCTAACTTGCAAAATATTCCAATTAAATCAGAAGATGGTAGAGATATTCGTAAAGCTTTTGTTGCTGACAAGGATAATATTTTGATTTCTGCAGACTATAATCAAATTGAAATGAGAATTTTAGCTGATTTGGCTGATGTTAAAGAATTAAAAAAAGCTTTTCAAAATAATGAGGATATACACTCTCTAACTGCTAGCCAAATTTTTAATATTGATATTAATAAGGTGAATCAAGATCAAAGAAGAAAGGCTAAAGCCATAAACTTTGGAATAATTTACGGAATTTCGCAGTATGGATTAGCGAAGCAAATAAATGTCTCTAATTTTGAAGCTGAAGAGTTTCTAAATTCATATTTCTCAAAGTTCCCTGAAATAAAAGTTTATATGGATCGAACAATTAAATTTTGTAGAAAAAGTGGTTATGTAAGTAATATTTTTGGAAGAAGATCTCATTTTATAAATATAAATGATAAAAATTATAATGTGAGAAACTTTCAAGAACGTGCAGCAATTAATGCTCCAATACAAGGGTCGGCTGCTGAAATAATGAGATTAGCAATGATAAGAATTGATAAAAAATTAAAAGAGCAAAAACTCAACAAAACAAAGATGTTACTTCAAATCCATGATGAACTAATTTTTGAAAGTCCCAAAAATGAAGTAAAAAAAATATCCAAAGTGATAATTGAAGAAATGTCTAGCGTTGCTGAGAGTGATCAACATTCTTTCTCAATACCTCTTACAGTAGATTTAAACACTGGAGAAAATTGGGGTACATTACATTAATTTATTTGCCCAAATTAGAACAATTTAGTATTTTTATAATTAAGTATGCAAAAACAAACAATTGCCTTAGTAGATGATGACAGAAATATTCTAACCAGCTTAAGTATTGCTCTTGAAAAAGAGGGTTTTAAAGTTCAGACTTACATTGATGGAGAGAGTGCATTAATTGGATTAACCAGGACACCGCCAGATCTAGCTATTGTTGATATAAAAATGCCAAAAATGGACGGTGAGGAATTGCTCAAGAAATTGAGAAAAAAAACCTCATTACCAGTTATTTTTTTGACTTCTAAAGATGATGAAATTGACGAATTACTAGGACTAAAATTAGGTGCTGATGATTTCGTAAAAAAATCAGGTGGTTTTTCAATTAAAGTTTTAATTGAAAGAATTAGAGTTCAACTTAGAAAAAAAGATTCCAAAGAAACTCTTGAAGAAAATAAAAGTATTATATCGCATGGAAAATTAAAACTCGATCCGTCCCAATTAGAGTGCGAATGGAATGGGAAACAATTGCCTGATAAGTTGACTACCACAGAATTTTTACTTGTTAAAGAGCTAGCCAAAAGACCAGGGATTATTAAAGAGAGAGCTCAATTAATGGACATTGCTTATAGAGAAGATACAGATATTGAGGATAGAACAATTGATAGTCACGTTAAAAGAATCAGAAAAAAATTCAAAAAAGTTGATCCTGAATTTTCAGCTATAGAAACTAGATATGGAAGCGGATATAGATGGAATGTTAGTTAATGCTCAGCAATTTTCTTAAGAACTTATCAATTTTAAAAAAATTTTTATTCATAAATTCTATTTTTTTTACAATAATAGGCCTGTTCACATTCGTTTATTTGAAAAATGTCCAACCAAATTTAATTAAAAAAAAATCCTCAAATCATATTGAGGTTATCAATAATACAATTGATAATCTAACAAGATTAAATGTAAAATTTGTTGAAAAAGATATTAGAAAATTTTTGTTTTCAACGAGATTCCTTTTTCAGAACTTGGATAGAGTAATATTTTTTGATAATAAACTTAATCTGATAGGAGACACTGATACATTAGACTTAGATCCAAGATCATTTTCACAAAGGTTGGATACTATTGAATTAGAGGTATTGGACTCAACAACAACAAAAAAAATTACTGAAGAAAAAAATATAGATATTGGAAATGAAAATAATGTGTCTTTAAATGATGTTCTTCTTAATTACGCAACATCTAAAAATTTTGGAATCCCTTTTACATTTACCGAGGAAGAATTTAATAAATTCAAATTGACTACCATCAAAAACGTGATGAAGGATGGAGAAAATATAGGATATTTAGCAATAACAGAAAATGCCAATGATATAAAAGCTGCCATAGATGAAAGAAAAACTTTTATAATTAGGACTGCAATTGCAGTTGGTATCGTAATATTGATTTTTTCGTTTGTTTTAAATAGATATTTTTTAAAACCAATTAAAAATTTAGTTAGTTACACCAAAATCATAAAAAATAAAGACACAAAAAAAACAAACATAGATACATTAAAATTAAGAAATGATGAACTTGGTTTACTCTCTAATTCTTTGGATGATATGACTTTAGAATTACAAAAAAGAATTTCACATGCAGAAAATTTTTCAACTGATCTTGTACACGAAATTCGTAATCCATTGGCATCATTAAAAAGCGCATCAGAAATTTTACATGATGCACAAGACACTGAACAGAGACTTAAATTGATTAATATTTTAAGCCATGATGTACAAAGAATTGAGAGATTGATTACTGATTACTCACAAATGTTAAAAGATGAAGTTGCATTAAGTAAAGAAAAAATAAAAAAAATAGATATTGAGCCAATAATTAAGTCAGTAGTAGATGATTTTAATAATATTTATAAAGTAAAAAGAGGGATTAATATTTATTATAAAAATGATGGTAAAAATAAATATTTAATTTATGGAATCGAAAACAGAATTGAACAAATCATTGCAAACCTTTTAGATAATGCGATTTCTTTTAGTGATGATGATAAAGATGTAATTGTTCAAGTTTCGAAATCAGAGGATAATAAAGTATACATAAAGATATTAGATGAGGGACAAGGTTTTAAAGAAAAAGACACAAATAGAATATTTAAAAGATTTTACAGTAACAGACCAGACAAATTTGGACAGCATTCTGGTCTAGGGTTAAATATAGTAAAAAATTTAGTTGATTTACATAATGCCACAATCAAAGCAACTAATAGACAAGATAAAAAAGGAGCGAGTATGGAAATAGAATTTCCAAAAGTTTAAAGAGTTTTATTGATTAATTAATTTTTAATTGTTAGAAGAGCCACGATGGAAGATTATAAAGTAAGAGATTTATCACAAGCAGAATTTGGACGAAAAGAAATTTCAATTGCTGAAAGTGAAATGCCAGGACTTATGGCTTTAAGAGAGGAGTATGCTGGAAAATCTCCTTTAAAAGGTGCAAAAATTATAGGTTGTTTGCATATGACAATACAAACAGCAGTATTAATTGAAACCTTAGTTGATTTAGGTGCAGAAGTAAGATGGTCATCTTGTAACATTTTTTCTACTCAAGACCATGCAGCAGCAGCAATAGCAAAAGCTGGTATTCCAGTTTATGCGTGGAAGGGAGAAACAGAGGAGGAATATGTTTGGTGTATAAAACAAACCATTGAAGGTAAGAAAAGTTGGAAACCTAATATGCTTTTAGATGATGGTGGGGATTTAACGGCAATCATGCACAATGAATATAAAGATTTATTAAAAGATGTTAAAGGAGTTTCGGAAGAGACAACTACAGGGATAAAAGCTTTGAATAAAATGGAAAAAGAAAATTCTTTGTTGGTTCCAGCAATAAATGTGAATGATTCTGTTACCAAATCAAAATTTGATAACTTATATGGATGTAGAGAAAGTTTAGTTGATGGAATAAGAAGAGCCACTGATGTAATGATGTCAGGAAAAATTGCAATTGTTGCAGGCTTTGGTGATGTTGGGAAAGGAAGTGCTGCATCATTAAGGCAGAGTGGTGCTCGTGTGTTGGTTACCGAAGCAGATCCAATATGCGCATTGCAAGCTGCAATGGAAGGTTACGAAGTTGTTTTAATGGATGAAGCAATTAGTAAAGCAGATATAGTTGTAACTGCGACTGGTAATAAAGATATTGTTACGGCTGACCATATGAGAGATATGAAGGATAGAGCAATCTTATGTAATATCGGACATTTCGATAATGAAATCCAGGTTGAAGCTTTGAAAAATTACAAATGGACTGAAGTAAAACCCCAAGTACATGAAATTGAACTACCTAGCAAAAAAAGAATAATTTTATTGGCAGAAGGTAGATTAGTGAATTTGGGTTGTGCTACAGGGCATCCAAGTTTTGTAATGAGCGCTTCTTTCACAAATCAAGTTATTGCTCAAATAGAACTATGGAATAATCATAAAAATTATGAAAACAAAGTTTATGTTTTACCAAAACATTTAGATGAGAAAGTAGCTACACTCCATCTTAAAAAAGTTGGTGCTAAATTAACTAAACTTTCTAAAGATCAAGCAGATTATATCAGTGTAGGGGTAGAGGGACCTTTCAAACCTAATGCCTATCGCTACTAAAAGTGATTTTATCAATTTATCTTCAGAAAAAAAAACAGAGGAATTAGCTGAGAAGATTTCAAAGAAATTGAAATTAGGAAACGTAGTTTTTTTTGTGGGTGAGATGGGTGTCGGAAAAACTACTTTTATTAGATATCTAATTAACAATTTTCAAAAACAAAATGGACTTAAAATAACTGAAGTAACAAGTCCTACATTCAATTTATTAAATGAGTATCAAATTAAACAAATCAAAATTAATCATTATGATTTATTTAGAATAAATAGTTTAGATGAAATTCACAATCTAGGATTATTTAATGATATTACCGATGCTATTACATTAATTGAATGGCCACAAAAAATAAAACCGAAACCAAAAAATTTGATAGAATTAAATTTTGAATATGGAAATGATTACAAGAGACGAATATTAAAAATTAAGGGTTTAAAATTGTAATTATAAATAAATGCAAAATCTTAAAAAATTAAAAGGAGACGCTTCACATAGAAAGTTTTTTAGAAAAAAAACCAATTATGGTAATTCTATTGTTATTCAAGCAAAAAAGGACAAATTTAAAAATCTTCTTGTTTATGATGCAATTAGCAGGATTTTAAATAAAAACAAAGTTCTAGCTCCAAAATTATATCAAGAGAATTATAAAAATAATTATATTGAAGTTGAGGATTTTGGAAATAAAACAATTTTTCAAATTTTACAGAAAAGTAAAAATAAAAAATTATTATATTTTAAATATGTAATAAAATTGCTTAATCAAATACAGTTAATAAAAGATAAAAAAATAAAAAATTTTAAAAATAAATATTATCGAATACCTGATTATAAAAATGAAATATTAATTCAGGAAGCTAATTTATTTTGTGAGTGGTATGTGAAAAAAAATTTGTCAAAAAATAAGAGACAAGACTTTAATAGAGAGTTTAAAAAAATAGTTAAAACTTTATCTTTATGTATTAAGATGAAAAAAAATGTATTTGTTCATAGGGATTTTCATGTATCAAATTTAATGCTGGTTAATAACAGAATAGGTGTAATTGATAGTCAAGATGCTTTAATAGGAAATAGAGCTTATGATTTAGCTTCTTTAGTCGATGATGTAAGATTAAGAACCTCAAAAGTTCTAAAAAAAAAGATTTTTAATTTTTATATAGGTACTCAAAAAAAAATTGATAAGAAAAAAATAAAAAATGATTTTGAAATTTTATCTATTTTAAGAAACTTGAAAATAATAGGAATATTTACACGTTTGGCAATCCGAGATAAAAAAAAGAGTTATTTAAAATTAATACCTTATGCGTGGGAATTAATTTCTTTAAGAATCAATGAAAATGAAATTTTCTTAGATTTAAAAAAATTACTTAATAATAATTTTAAAAAAAATTTATGAAAATTAATAATGCTTTTATTCTCTGCGCTGGATTTGGTAAAAGATTAAATCCTTTAACACTTGAAAAACCCAAACCATTACTTCAAATCAAAAATCAAACAATTTTAGAGGATTGTATTAATACTGCAATAAAACTGAAAGTCGAAAATATTTATTTAAATACTTTTTATTTAAGTGAGCAAATTATTGACTTTTTTGAAAATAAAAATTTTTCAGTAAAAATAAAAATTATAGAGGACGGTAAAGAAATTTTGGACACTGGTGGAGGAATTTTAAATTTGATCAACCACTCAGATTGTGAAGATTTTTTTGTTTTTAATCCTGATACTATTTGGAATGAAAATTATGTGAGTGAAATTAATGATATGCAAAAATATTATTTTCTAAATAAATTAAATAATATTCTTTTATTAGTTAATAAAAAATTAAGTTTTGATAATAACCTAGAGGGCGATTTTGATTTAGAAGATAATATAATTAAACAAAGTTTTGAAAGAAACTTTATATATACTGGTTGTCAAATTTTGAATAAAAACTTATTTAATGAATATGAAGTAGAAAACTTCTCAGTTGCTAAAATTTGGAATAAATTATTAATGAAACGAGAGTTAAATGGATTTGAGAGCACCAATAAATTTCACCATTTAACGAACTTAGAAATTTTTAAAAAACTAAAAGGTCTTTAGATCTCTCTTTATCTAGATATTTACATTCATTTATTTTCAAATTTTCACCAAAATTAATTATTAAGGGATTTCCTGTTGGAATTTCTAAACTTGTGATTTGATTGTTATCTAAATTGAATAGATATTTACACAAAGCTCTTATGGAGTTTCCGTGTGCTGTAATTAATATATTTTTATTTATTAGTTTAGGCTGTATTTCTTTTTTGAAATACTCAAAAACTCTATTGTATGTATCTTTTAAAGATTCTGTGTCAGGAATGAGCTCTTTGGGTATTTTTTCGTATGTTTCAATATTTAGCGGATGATAAGAGCTTTCTCTACTTAGTTTTCCAGGTTTGATATCCCAAGATCTTCGGAACTCAAAAACTTTATCTTCACCAATTTTTTTTGCAGTCTCAATTTTATTTAACCCTGTAAGCTCACCATAGTGTCTTTCGTTTAGCTGCCATGCTTTTACAAAATCCTTTTTTGATTTTAATACTTTTTGTATTATTTCAAGAGTATGGTTTGCCCTCACTTGAAACGAAGAATAATAAAAATCTATATTTATATTTTGATTTTTGATAAGTAAACCAGCTTTCTCAGCTTCTATTTTACCTTGATCTGTAAGATCAACATCAACCCAACCAGTGAATCTTTTTTCAAGATTCCAAATACTCTGACCATGTCTTACTAATATTAAAAAACTCATCTTGTCATATCTAAAAATTATTTATAAAAAAATCATTTAACTAAATGTCAAAATTTTTTTCTACATATAAAGTAATATTTTATATAATTAATGTCCTTTTAATTATTTTATATCTATATCCTGGAAGTCTATTAGGCTGGATAATTTATGACAATAAAAGTATACAACCCCAAATAACACCAGATTTTGTTATATCATCAAATCATTTTTATGTATTTGTTTTAATTTCGATTATTGGTTTTTTAACTTTTGCTAATTCCAATAAAAATATCTTATTAATATTATATTTAATTTTTCTTTCTATAACGCTTGAAATTTTTCACCTATTTATACCTGAAAGAACTTTTCAATGGTCTGATTTATTTGGAAATTTATTAGGTGTTATTGTTGTAATTCTTCTTAATAATTTTATAAATAAATATGGTAGATTTAAAAAATAAATTATTAATTTTTATTTATTTTTTTACAATCGGCTGCTCATCAATTCCATCAAACACTTCTAATAGTTGTTCAATTTTTAGCGAAAGATATCTATGGTATAAACATACAAAAAAAGTTGAGCAAAAGTGGGGCACACCTATTTACATTCAATTAGCGATAATAAAAATGGAGTCTGATTTTGATTGGCTTGCTAAACCGGCAAGACAAAAAATTTTTAAAGTGATACCTTATAAACGACCCTCTAGTTCTTTTGGTTATTCGCAAGCAATTAAAGGAACTTGGGAGCAATATAAAAAAGAAACTGGTAATAAATTAGCAACAAGAGCAAGATTTAAAGACAGTGTTGACTTCATTGGATGGTATACAAATAAATCAGAAAACATTTTAAAGATATCAAAGAAAGATGCTTTCAAACAGTATCTTGCATACCACGAAGGATGGGGAAATTATAAAAATTATAAAAAAAATAAAAAAGTAATTGGACTAGCTAAAAAAGTTGAGAGACAATCTAATAAATACAAAAATCAATTATTGAAATGTAAAAGTAAATTAAATAAAAAAAAATATATTATTTTTTAGACAATTCTTTTTTTAGTTCTAAGTCAACTATATCGATCCTTTTAGTATTTTTTGCTAATGCAAGATACATTGAAGGAGTGACATATAAAGTAAAGAAAGTTGAAATAATCATACCTCCTAATATTGTAGAACCAACTGCTAATCTTGAACCCTCTCCTGCACCAGGGCCAAAATTTCCAATCACTAAAGGCATCATTGCAATCATCGTACTTAGTGATGTCATTATAATTGGTCTAAACCGAACAGCACACGCTTCTTTAACAGCTAATTCAATAGTTTTTCCACTAGATCTAATTTGGTTTGCGTAATCTACAATTAAAATACTATTCTTAGTTGAGATACCTATTAGTATAATTAATGCAATTTGAGAAAAAATATTTACTGAGCTATTTAAAAATAAAATAAACACTAATCCTCCAAAAATAGCCAAAGGCACAGTTAAGATTATAACAAATGGATGAACAAATGAGTTGAATGTTGCAGCCATAACCAAATAAGCAGTTAGTAAAGCTAAAGCAAAAATTATAAATAATTCATTACTTGTTTCTTTAATTTCCTCCGATTTTCCTTTCCAAGTAATTTGGTTTTCTGGTGCTAAATCAACCATCACATTTTCGAAGTATTTAATCGCTTGTGTTAATGTATACCCCTCACCAATATTTGCAGAAATTGTTACAGCCCGTTGTCTATTATATCTAGCAAGTTCTTTTGCTGAACCTTCTTCCTTAAAACTAACAAGATTTGCTAAAGATACTAATTTTCCATTGGTTTCAGAGCGAACAAATATTTTTGAAACACCTTCTTTATTTCTTCGATCAGATAAATATTGTTGAACAATTATTGGATATTCTTTACCTAGTTTATTAAAAGTCGTTATTTTTTTACCCCCATAAAGTGTTTCAAGTGTTTCACCAATTGATTTAGTCGAAACACCTAAATCTTTGGCTTTATTTTTATTTATTATTAACTTTACCTCTGGTTTGTTTCGATTGTAATCAGACTCAATTCTTGAGAGATTTTTATTAGATCTGAGTGTTCGTATTACTTTTTTTTGTATCGCTTCTAGTTCTTCGTAATTATTTCCATAAATGACCATTTGGACTGGTTTGTTGTAATTTGATACTCTAATAGATTGAGGAGATATAGGAAAAGCTAGGGCTTGGGGTAAAGTCACTATTTTCCCAATTGCCTCTCTAAGAACAACTTGTTGACCTTTCTTACGATTTTTCCAATCATCAAGTAAAGCGATTATTATAAAACTATTGTATGAATTAGCTGAATTTCCAAAACCTGGAACACGCATTATAAATCTTGAATATGGACTATCCTCAGCTTGTAGCAAAGGAATAAGTCTTGCCTCAACTTTTTGGGCTTGTTCTTGAGTATATTCAAAAGAACTTCCTTCATCAGTCGAGCCAATTATTAGATACGCTCCCCGGTCCTCCATAGGCAAAAGTTCTTTTTTTGAGAAACTAAATAAAAGCACAGAGGCAATTATAATAAAGATAATAAAAAAGCTTACACTTTTAGTTTTATTAGTAACATAAACCAAAGTCTCCTCATAAAATTTTGCGAAGTTGGAAAAAATTTTTTCAAACTTTTGAATAAAAACTTTTTTTGATTTTTTTTTGTATAAAAATTTACTCGCAAGCATTGGTGACAAAGTTAATGCAACAAAAGAAGAAACTACAATTGAAAAAGATAATGCAATCGCTGTTTCTCTAAACAATGTTCCAGAAATTCCCTCAATAAATATTAATGGTAAGAAAACTGCTACTAAAATTAGTGTTGTAGCAATGATAGCAAAAGAAATTTGTTTGGAGCCTTTATAAGCTGCAACCAGCGGTGTCTCACCATTCTCTATTCTTCTGTATATTGCATCCGTCATAATCACTGAGTCGTCTGTGATTATACCAATCGCTAAAATAAAACTTAAAAGTACAAAAATATTAATAGAAAGACCAAATATGTATAAGCCTAAAAAGGATGCTATTAAACTCACTGGGAGTGCAATCGCTGGCACGATGACTGCCTTTAAATTCCCTAAAAATAAATAAATTATCAAAACTACTAAGATAAACGCAATGACCAAAGTTTTATATACTTCTTCAATTGCGGCCTCAACATAGTTAGCTCTATTGAAGGAAACTCTTAAATCCAATTCCTCTGGTAAAGATTTTTTTACCTCAACAATTTTTTTTTTGATATCATTCGAAAGTTCTACCGTTGAAGCACCACTTCTTGCATAGATACCTATTCCTACAGTTTTCAAATTAATTTGATCTTTAGTTTGAGCTTTAAAAAGAGTTTTCTCTGATACTGGGCCAAATTCAACGTTTGCTACATCTGATAATAGAATTACACGATTACTAGTTTTTTTGATGGGTATCTGCTTTATAGTATTAATATCGTTGTATGATTTATCTAGATTTAGTGTTAAATCGATATTATCTGCTTCCAACGTTCCTGCAGGCAAACTTATATTTTCGCCACGAATTGCAAATTCAACCTCTTTAATGGTTAAATCATTAGCTGCAAGTTTAATAGGATCAATCCAAACTCTAATGCTTAATTCTCTTAATCCACCAACCCTTATTCTTCCAACATTTTTAACACTTGAAAATTGGTCTACAAGATATCTCTCCGCGTAATCTCCTAATTCAAGGTCACTCCATGAGGATGAAGATAATGACAACCACATTGTTGTTGTAAACCCTGCGGCTCGTTTAAGTATTTGCGGTGGATCTGACTCGGTTGGCAAGTTATCCACAACTCTTGCAACTCTTTCTCTGATATCATTGGCAGCATTATCTAGATCAATACTCGTATCAAACTCGACATTAATTGTGCTTCTTCCATTTTCTGATTTCGAGTCTATATTTTTTATACCTTCAGCCCCTCCAATAACATCCTCAACAACTTGTGTAACTTCTTGATCTACTATCGAAGCTGATGCAGACTTGTAGTCTACTTGAACTTGAACAACAGGTGGTTGAATTCCGTTGGGCAATTCTCTAACGGGCAATTTCCAAAAAACAAATAAACCAAATATAATCAGTATTAGGGACATCACCCACGATACTGTTGGTCTTTTAATACTTAATTCAGTAATAAACATTATTTATTTATAGGTTTTATTTTTCCACGAGGCCTTACCTTTTTTAGACCCTCAGCTACAATTATATCCCCCGCAGTTAAGCCTGAAATTATTTCAATGTTACTATCGCCTCTAAGGCCGGTTTTTACCTCAGTTTTGTTTGCAATATTTTCTGCATTGATTTTGTAGACATATGATTTATCGCCTTCTATCATCACACTCGTATCGGGTACACTTAAAGAATTTCTCAAATCAAATTTAACTTTTACCTCTAAAAGTGAACCTGAAATTAATTCTAAATTTTCATTTTTCACTTTTATTCTTGATAATAAACTTCTGGTATCTGCATTTATTCTGCTTGAAACAAAATCTATTTCACCTGAAAAAGTTTTATCTTTAAAACTAGATAAGGTAACTTCAACTGGAAGACCTTTTTTTATAAATGTAGAATAACTCTCTGGAATTTTAATATCTGAGTAAATTACTGAATTATCATCAAGTGTAATGATAAATATGTTATTTGAAACAAGAATGTCTTCAGTTAAACCTGTGTAGCCAAGAACCCCACTAAATGGAGCCAATATATCCCCACTTTTTAATTTAATTAAAACGTCTCCTTTTTTAACAAAATTTTTAAGCTTTAAATCCTCAAAAAGATCATCTTTTTTAATCTTAAAAGTTTTTGATTTTTTAGAAATTGCTGTTCCGTAAGTTTCTATTTGCTCAGAGAATTCTTTTTCAATAACCTCAGTTACAATTATTCCTGGTGGTGGTCTCTTACTGAATTTTTTTTTAAAATGATTGCCAATCATCGATCTTCCAACAATTACAATTGTAATTATTAAAAAAAACACAAATATTATTGAAATTGTTTTTGTAGATCTTTTCATATTAAATTTAAATTAATCCGTATTCGGCCCAAGAGCCATCATATATACAAGGAAGATATTTATCATTAATTAAAGAATAAGCTAGTGCCAAAACACACGCTGTAACACCTGAACCACATGAAAAAACAATCTTTTTTTGGTCTAAACTTTCAATGCTTGTTTTAAAAATTTTTTTAAGCTGATCTTTATTTTTAAAAGTTTTATCGTCATTTAGACAGTCATTAAACGGTATACAAAAAGAGTTTTTTATACATCCGCTTCTAAGACCTTTTCTGGGTTCAGGGATTTTACCTTCAAATCTTTCTCTACTTCGAGCATCAATTAATGTGAATATTTTTTCGTCTATATTTTGATCAATTGCTTGTTTACTCTTAACAAGATCTTTTCTCTCACTACCTTTATAATCTGATTTATCTAAATTTGAAATTTCATCAGTTACTTTCTTTTTTTCTTTAAGCCATTTCCTTAACCCACCATTTAAAACATTTATTAATTTTGGATCATGTCCGTAATAGATAAAATTATACCAACCACGACATGAGCTTATAACATCTGAATTATCATAAATAACTATTTCATCATTTTTTTTAATTCCCATGTTTGAAACAATTTTATCCCAACTCATTTGGTCAACTAACATATGTGGTAAAGCAGTATCTTTTCTTGAATTCTCATCTATATCAAAAAAAATTGCGTTAGGTATATGAAGAGATTTATATTCCTCAAATC
>CACBRY010000020.1 GCA_902541825.1 uncultured Pelagibacteraceae bacterium
CGGCACATTGAGGACACGTTTGTTGGACAGTAAAAAAACCTTGATTAGATCTTACTCTACCATTTCCTCCACAGTAAGTACATCTATCAGGACTAGACCCAGGTTTAGATCCGTTTCCCTTACATGTGTTACATTTTTCTGATGTCGAAAATTGTATATTTTGTTTTTTCCCTGAGTAAGCTTCCTCTAATGTGATCGATAAATCATATCTTAGATCTGATCCTCTATTGTTTGAGCTTCTTCCTCTAGAACTTCTTCTTCCACCTCCGAAGTCTCCGAAAAAATCTTCAAATATGTCCGAAAAATCTGCACCACTGAAACCTCCAAAACCCCCAAATCCACCTTGTCCACCACCACCATTTTCAAAGGCAGCATGACCAAAATTATCGTAATTTTCTTTTTTAGATTTATCAGAGAGAATGCCGTAAGCTTCACTTGCTTCTTTAAACTTTTCTTCAGCTCCCTTATCACCTGGATTTTTATCTGGATGATATTTTACAGCTAACTTTCTATATGCAGATTTTAATTCTTCAGAGGATGCGCTTTTATTTACGCCGAGGACGTCATAATAATCTCTTTTTGCCATTTAATACCCCGGACAGATAAATGTATGTTAAGCGCTCTTTTCTTTATTCTCGTCTTTTACTTCCTCAAAATCAGCATCAACAACATTATCCTCTTTTTTTCCTTTATCATCTTTACCATCATCTTTATTAGAATCTGGTTTTGTATTTTGTTGTGATTTGTATATTGCTTCTCCAAGTTTCATTGAAGCTTGAACCAATGTCTCGGTTTTTTTCTTAATATCGTCTGTGTTTTCACCTTTGAGAGCCTCTTTTAGTTGACTCGAAGCATCTTCAATAGCTTTTTTGTCGGCTTCAGATACTTTAGAACCGTGCTCTTTAAGATTTTTATCTGTAGAATGAATTAAGGTATCTGCTTGATTTCTTACATCTACAGACTCTCTTTTCTTTTTATCAGCTTCTTTATTGGCTTCAGCATCTTTTACCATTTTCTCAATCTCTTCGTCACTTAATCCACCTGAAGCTTGAATTTGAATTTTTTGTTCTTTTCCAGTGCCCTTATCTTTCGCTGAAACATTAACAATACCATTCGCATCAATATCAAATGTAACTTCAATTTGAGGAACACCTCTAGGCGCAGGTGCAATTCCAACAAGCTCGAAGTTTCCTAAAATTTTATTATCAGATGCCATCTCTCTTTCACCTTGCAACACTCTAATGGAAACAGCAGGTTGATTATCTTCAGCAGTTGAGAATACTTGACTTTTTTTAGTAGGAATTGTTGTATTTTTTTCAATTAATTTTGTAGAAACTCCACCTAAAGTCTCAATACCTAAAGAAAGAGGCGTAACATCTAATAATAATACATCCTTTACATCACCTTGAAGAACACCTGCTTGTATTGCAGCACCCATTGCTACAACCTCATCAGGATTAACACTTTTATTAGGTTCTTTCCCAAAGAAATTTTTAACCTCTTCGATTACCTTAGGCATTCTAGTCATACCACCAACCATTACAACTTCATCAATTTCATTAGCTGTGATACCAGCATCTTTCAATGCAGTTTTACACGGTGGTATTGTTTTGGCTATAAGATCTTCAACAAGCGCCTCAAGTTTTGCTCTTGTAAGTTTTAAATTAATATGTTTTGGGCCAGTCTTGTCAGCGGTGATAAATGGTAAATTAATATCAGTTTGTTCAGCTGAGGATAATTCAATCTTAGCTTTTTCTGCTGCTTCTTTTAATCTCTGAAGAGCAAGTTTATCTGATTTCAAATCTATTCCATTATCTTTTTTAAATTCTGCAATTAAATATTCAACTATAGAATTATCAAAATCTTCACCACCTAAGAATGTATCTCCGTTGGTTGATTTAACTTCAAAAACTCCATCACCAAGTTCAAGTATTGAAACATCAAATGTTCCACCACCTAAATCATAGACTGCAATTTTCTTATTTTGTTTTTTATCTAAACCATAAGCCAATGACGCAGCAGTAGGTTCATTTATAATTCTTAAAACTTCTAGACCTGCAATTTTTCCAGCGTCTTTTGTTGCTTGTCTTTGAGCATCATTAAAGTACGCAGGAACAGTAATTACAGCTTTCGTTACCGCCTGACCTAAATATTTTTCTGCTGTTTCTTTCATTTTTTGTAAAATAAAAGCTGAAATTTGAGAAGGAGAGTATTTTTCTCCTTTAGATTCAATCCAAGCATCACCTTTTTCTGAATTAACAATTTTGAATGGAGCCGCTTCTATATCTTTTTTAACAGTTGGGTCATCAAAGTTTCTTCCAATTAGTCGTTTAACTGCAAAAATTGTATTTTCAGGATTGGTTACAGCTTGTCTTTTAGCTGGTTGTCCTATTAATTTTTCTTTTTCATCAGTAAAAGCAACAACAGACGGTGTTGTTCTAGCACCTTCTGCATTTTCTAAAACTTTTGCCTGGCTTCCCTCCATTATAGCTACGCAGGAGTTTGTTGTTCCCAAATCTATTCCAATAATTTTACTCATAATAATTAATTCTCTCCGTCATATATGTGTTATTTTTGATTCTACAAGCTGTTCCGATCATTATTTAGTCTCCGAATTCTCCTTAGTTTCCTCTGTTTTGGCCTTTTTTTCTTGAGTTTTTTTAGCTACGCCAACTAATGAGGGCCTTAGTAATCGATCTTTAATAGTGAAACCTTTTTGAATTTCTTGAATTATAGTTCCTGGCTCTTTTGTATCATCCTCAATTTCCATCATTGCTTGATGAAAGTTTGGATCTAATTTTTTATTTATACTATCAATCTGTTTAATGTCATTTTTGTTAAATATGGATATTAAATCTTTATGAATTATATCAAAATGTTCTAAAGTTTTTTTAAGCGCTTCAGAGTCTCTCAACTTTTCATCACTCTCTAAAATACTTTTGGATCTTTCAAAATTATCTATAAGGCTAAGAGCTTCTTTAGCAAATGAAAAACCACCGTATTCAAAAGCATCTTCCTTTTCCTTCTCAAACCTTCTTCGTTGATTTTCCATTTCAGCAAATGCTCTAGCAAGTTTATCTTCAAGCTCTAAAATCTTTTCTTCTGCTGTTAATTCTTCTTTTTTCTCTTCCTCTTTTTTATTATGATCATCCGTTTGATCTTGATGCTTATCAGATTGGTTATTTTCTTCCTTGGCTAAATTTTCGTTTTGGATATTTTCTTTTTGTTCTTTTTCCATAGAAGCTTATATGGTAAGAAATTTAAGAATTTCTAGATGTTAAAAAAAAAAATATCAAAAATATTAATTGGCACAAATAACAAAGGAAAACTTAGAGAAATTAAGGGTTTATTGCCAAAATCAATTAAGATTTTTTCTACATCAGATTTTAATCTTAAAAGCCCAGCAGAAAATGGCAAAACTTTTAAGGAAAATTCAATTATTAAATCTAAGTATTTTTCAAAAAAATCTAATTTAGTTTGTATTGCTGATGACTCTGGTCTTGAAATAGATTGTTTGGATAAAAAGCCTGGAATTTTTTCAGCCAGATGGGCAGGATCCAAGGGGGATTTTAACAAAGCAATTAAAAGAGTATATAAAGGGTTAGATAAAAAAGATAAGAACTGGAGAGCTAAAAAGATTAAAGCAAGATTCGTATGTGCGCTATCAATTTGTTACTTAGATAAAATAATCGCAAGTGTTATAGGAAAAATTGAGGGATCTATTTCAAACAAAATTAGGGGAAAAAATGGTTTTGGATATGATCCAATTTTTATTCCAAAAAAAAAGAAACAAACTTTTGGTGAAATGAAGTTTTCTAGTAAGTGTAAAATCGACCATAGATCAATTGCATTTAAAAAAATTAAAAAATTTCTCTAAGTTTTCCGTTATTAATCTCATAAAAATTTAATTGGTGATTTATCTTATTATCTTTAATTTCAAAAACTCCTATTTTCCCTTTAAATGTATTTCGAGTCTTAAATGATTTATTTATTTCTAAAGCTTCATTTTTAAGTGACAGATAATATATTAATCCAACTAAATCATAACTCAGTAACGATAGATAATTTGGTTCATAATTAAATTTTTTAAAAAATTTATCAGTAAACTCATCCAAATTTTGTTTGTTTATTGAAGGATAATAAATTGGTTGTAAATTTTGTTCTTTTAACAAACTTTCATCAAACCATTGGTTTAAAGTAATTATATATTTATCTTTTGGTGATACATCAGTATACAGTAATGAAGTGATAACACTTTTTAAACTCTCATCAAAATCTGTAATAATAACAGAATCAAATTTTACATTTCCAAGAGTGTATTTTTTTTCAAGATTTTCTATAATTTTTTCCTTATTTGGATCATCAGAATTTTCAACTCGTGATATTTCATCTAATAGATTTTGTTTTCTTATTCCGTAATTTGTGATTTTTTCTATTTGTTTAGTTAATTTAGTAGGGTCAATATCATAGTTGTATTGTTTAAAAAATTTTATCCTTGAATCTTTTATTCCTTTTTTAATCTCTAGGTCGTAATTTAAATTTGGGATTAAAAAAATTGTTTTTTTTATTTCAATCGTTTCCAAAAATTTTTTGATTGTATTCAATTGTGAAGAGGAGTTAATGCCACTGCTAATGATATTTTTATGAAGATCCAAAGTTTTGTTTGTTAAAGATAAAAAAGTAATACTTTTTACTTTATCTAAAAATAATAAATTTTTGTGAAAAACTGGACCGATAACCAACGATATGCCCATTTTCTCAAATTCCAGAGCTGAACGTAAAGTCATATCGGGATCTGACTTAGTGTCTTTAGGATATATTTCAATGTTATTATCTTTTATGTCAATTAAGGCCATTCTAATGGAATTTAGTATTTGTTTTCCTAAAGACGCGTCTTCTCCGGATAGTGGAGCTAATACTCCTATTTTGATTTTTGTTTCTTCAGAATATGAAACTGATGTTTCAAATAATAAAACAAAAAATATAGAAAAAAGAATTTTTAAAAATTTATTCATTTAATGAATTATATAATTTTAGTATTGTATAATTATGACTTTAAACCCTAAATTTCAAAATAAAGAAATTAAAAAAGGTCTATATATAATACCCACTCCAATAGGAAATTTAAGAGATATTACTTACCGCGCAATAGAAATTTTAAAAAAGTCTGATTTTATTTTATGCGAGGATACTCGAATTTCTAGAAAATTGATGGAAAAATTTGAAGTTAAATCAAAATTATTATCCAACCACAAATTTAATGAGAAGAAAAATTTATCTTTAATTATAAATCATTTAAGAAATGATAAAATTATATCTCTTGTTTCGGATGCTGGCACTCCTGGAATATCAGATCCTGGAGCTATCTTAGTTAGAGAATGTGTTAAAGAAAAAATAAATATTTTTCCATTACCAGGGCCGTCGGCAGTTAGTACCGCTGTATCAATTAGTGGCTTTTCTGAAAAATATTTTTTTTATGGTTTTTTTCCATCGAAATTAAAGGATATTAAAAATGATCTAAAATTACTTTCCCAGCTAGATTCCAGTATTGTTTTTTTTATTTCATCAAAAAAAATGAACAAAACTATTCCATTTCTTAAAGAAAGTTTTCCTGATAGGGAAATTTTAATTTGTAGAGAGATGACAAAAATTTATGAAGAATACTTAAGATATAAAGTTGATGATTTAAAAACTCTAGATGAAAATTTAAAAGGTGAATTAACTATTGTAATATCTGAAAAAAAAAGAGCAAAAAAAAGTTCTCTTTTATTGAGTGAATCAGATAAGAATAATATAAGGAAAATGATTAAAAAATTAAGTATTAAAGAAATCGTAAATCTAATTTCCCAAAATAACGCTGTGCCTAAAAAAAAAATTTATGATTTTTGTTTAAAGATTAAAAATGAAGCTTAAAATTTTAATATTTATACTCATAACACTATTTTTGTCAGGATGTACTGGCGTTTCCTCAAAGGGAATTTTTGGAACAGGAGTTTCAGTCGCTTTGGATCCTAGGTCTCTAGGGACACAAATTGATGACTCTATAATGCAAAAAAATTTATCAACAAGAATACTATTACTAGATAAAAAGTATTTTTTATCTGTTAAATCAAAAGTTCTAGACGGAAGAATATTCTTAACTGGCAAAGTCGATGACCCTGAAGAAAAACTTAAAATAACAAAATTGGCCTGGGAAACTGAAGGAGCAAGATCTGTAAGAAACGACATTAAGATTAAAGAGAAATTTAACTTTAAACAATCTGCAAAAGATGTTTTAATCACTTCCCAATTAAGGACAGCTTTAATTTTAAATAAAGAGATAAAAGCAACCAATTACCAGATAGATACTTATAAAAAGAAAATTTATGTTTACGGTATAGCTTTAACATCAGATGAAAAAGAATTAGTAGTAAAAGAGGCTAAAGAAATACTAGATGTTGAGGACGTAATAGCTAGTATTCTAATTGTTGATGATTTAAGAATTCAAAAAAATTAATCTTTTTTATAATCAATTACATCTGAAGAATACGCTGCAATTGATGCTAGATTAATAATTTCTGATGTAGAGGTTCTTAGAGGAGCAATCTCTATTGGAAGACCCAAGCCAATTAACAATGGTCCAATAACTTTCGCTCTACTCATTGATTTTATCATTTTGTATGAAATAGCTGCACTGTGCTGGCTAGGCATTATCAGCACATTAGAATTTCCTACAATTTCTGAAAAAGGGTAAAGCTCTTTATATAATTCTTCTAAAGCAACATCTGGTTGCATTTCTCCATCAAATTTAAAATCAACTTTATCTTTCTTTAAGATTTCGACTGCATCGCTTAATCTTTTAGTTCTATCAGTAGCTGGTTCTCCAAAAGTGGAATGAGATAAGAAAGCCACTTTCGGATCAAACCCGAATAATCTAACCACTCTAGCTGCTGACTTTGCCATTTCTGCTAGCTGATTTGCATCAGGGTATTCAATGACAGAGGTATCACATATAAAAATTGTTTTTCCTCTATTCACTATTAAATTTAGGCCAAACATTATTTCTCCAGCTCTGGGATCTACAACTTGAGTAATTTTTTCTAGTGATGAGGAATATCTTCTGGTATTTCCAGTGACCATCGCATCAGCATCCTTACACGCTACCATACAAGATGCCCAAATAACTCTGTCATTTCTGATTAAACGATCACAGTCTCGCTCTAGCATGCCTTTATTTCTTTGAAGTTTGCCAAAAAGATATTTTACATACTTTTCTCTTTTTTTGGCATCTTTTGAGTTGGTAATTTCTATATCAAAATTTTCACTGTAACCTATCTTCTTTAATTGATTTTTAATTAGATCCTCTTTTCCAACTAAGATTGGTATACCTAAATTGGAGTTTTTAAATGCTATTGCTGCTTTAAGCATGTTTTCATCCTCACCATCTGCAAAAATTACTTTCTTGGGTTTTTTCTTTATATAATTATTTATACCCTGCATGATCGTAACTGTTGGATCTAATCTTTGTCTTAACTGATCTTTGTAATTATCAAAATCTTTTATATCTATTCTTGCAACACCAGAGTCTATTGCCGCTTTAGCTACTGCAGCAGGAATTACACTTATAAGTCTTGGATCAAATGTTGAGGGAATTATATAATCTTTACCATAATGTGGTCTATCACCCCCCATTGCAGCAACAACTTCATCAGGAACTTCCTCTTTAGCTAGGTTAGCAATTGCGTGGGCAGCAGCAATTTTCATTTCCTCATTTATGGTTTTAGATCTTACATCTAATGCACCTCTAAATATATATGGAAAACCAATTAGATTATTTACCTGGTTTGGATAATCTGATCTTCCAGTGGCCATAATCGCATCACTTCTTACTTCAGCAACTTCCTCAGGTTTAATTTCTGGATCAGGATTTGCGCATGCAAATATGATGGGACTCTTAGCCATTTTTTTAACCATATCTTTTGTTAGAGCCCCTTTTGCTGATAAACCTAAAAAAACGTCAGCATTATTGATCGCATCTGATAAAGTTCGATGTTTAGTTTCAATAGCATGAGCTGATTTCCATTGGTTTAAATTTTCTCTTCCACTATAGATCACCCCTGTTCTGTCAACCATTGTAATGTTTTTTTGTGGAACACCACTTTTCTTAAATAAATTAGCACAAGCCATTGCTGATGCACCTGCGCCGTTGACAACAATTTTTACTTCATCAATTTTTTTTTTGGTAATATCCAGTGCGTTGATCAATGCAGCTGTAGTTATGATTGCTGTACCATGCTGATCATCATGAAAGACAGGAATATCTAAAATTTCTTTAAGTTTTTCCTCGATAATAAAACAATCTGGAGCAGCAATATCCTCCAGATTAATACCCCCAAAACTTGGAGCAAAATTTTTAACACTATTAATTATTTCATTGTGATCTTGTGAGTCAATTTCAAGATCAATCGAGTCAATATCAGCAAACCTTTTAAATAAAACTGCTTTTCCTTCCATAACAGGTTTTGAGGCTAAAGCTCCTAAGTTACCCATACCTAAAATAGCAGAACCGTTACTAATTACTGCCACAAGATTTCCCTTACTTGTATAGTCAAATGCAGTTTCTGGATTTTCACTTATCGCTTTTACTGGTGCTGCCACACCTGGCGAATAAGCTAATGCGAGATCTCTTTTTGTAGTCATATTCTTTGAGGATGAGATTTCGATCTTGCCTGGTTTATTATGACGATGATAATCTAAAGCTTCTTTATCTGTATAATGATTAATTTTTGTTTTTTTCATTTAGCTTAATT
Source organism: uncultured Pelagibacteraceae bacterium (assembly GCA_902541825.1). Taxonomy (GTDB): domain Bacteria; phylum Pseudomonadota; class Alphaproteobacteria; order Pelagibacterales; family Pelagibacteraceae; genus Pelagibacter. The sequence continues at coordinate 8,790 of CACBRY010000020.1, forward strand.
AGGTGTACAAATGAGGTAAATTTAAGACTAATATGATTTATGAATTTAGTTAAGTCAACAGGGACTTTTGGTTTCTATACTATTATTAGCAGATTACTTGGATATTTGAGAGATGTTTTGATAGCAATTTTTCTTGGAACAAGTTTTTTGGCTGATGCTTTTTTTGTAGCATTTAGAATACCTAACACTTTTAGAAGACTTTTTGCTGAGGGAACTTTTAATTCAGCTTTTGTACCAAGCTACACTTCTGAATTAGTTAAAAATAAATCTAAATCAAATAAATTTGCTAATGATGTTTTTAATTTACTATTCTTAGCTTTATTTTTTTTAGTTCTCATAATTGAAATTTTTATGCCAATTTTTGTGGGACTGATAGCACCAGGCTTTATTGAAGATACTAAAAAATTTGAATTAGCAACTGCTTTAACAAGAATTACTTTCCCATTTTTAATATTTGTTAGTCTATCTTCCTTCTTTGGTGCAATTTTAAACTCACATAATAAATTTGCTGCTGCTTCTGCAGCGCCTATTATTTTGAATATAGTTTTAATTATTATTTTATTTTTTGGAAGATATTTAGGTGATGGATTAATTTACTATCTTTCATATGGGGTATCTATCGCCGGATTAATACAATTAATTTTTTTATATAGATTTGTAAAAAAATATTATACCCTAGATTTTGATTTTAGATTTAAAATCACCAATAAAGTAAAATTTTTTTTTAAAAAATTATTACCAAGTATTTTTTCCTCAGGAGTTACTCAAATAAATATTTTGATTGGAACAATCATAGCTTCATTCCAGGCAAGTGCTGTATCATACCTTTACTATGCTGATAGAATATACCAAATTAATTTAGCAATAGCTGGTATAGCTATTGGTATTGTTGTCTTGCCTCAACTCTCAAAACATGTTCACCAAAAAAAAAAGAAGAAAATATCATTAATTCAAAATAAAGCATTAGAGCTAAGTATGTTTTTAAGTATACCTGCCTCAGTAGCTTTAGTTATAGCATCTGAACAAATTATTTCAGCTCTATTTGGATATGGTTCGTTTACAGAAAGCTCAGTTTTTAATTCCGCAAATGCTCTTTATTATTTTGGCTTAGGGCTGCCAGCATTTGCATTAATAAAAGTTTTTTCAACATTTTTTTTTGCAAATCATGATACTAAAACCCCATTTTATATTTCCTTAGTTTCTGTTTTTCTAAATATTTCGATAAGTGTTTACTTTTTTAAAGATATTGGTTTTATAATTATTCCTATAGCAACGACAATATCCTCATGGTTTAACTCTTTAATGTTATTTATTTATTTAAAAAATAATAACTTATTTGAATTTAATAAAACTTTTTTTAAACAATTTGTTAAGATAATTTTTGCATCAATTATGATGGGTATTTTTTTTCAATACATTATCTTGTCATTCGAAAATCAATTAAGTTATAACTATTTCTTTAAGTCTGCTTATTTATTGTTATGTGTTTTATTGACAATATTTTTTTATCTAGCACTGTCATATTTTATCAAAGCTTTTAATTACCAAGATATTAAATTAAAGTATTAGAATATGAAAAAAAAAATTTTCTCTGGTGTTCAACCTACTGGAAATCTTCATTTAGGAAATTATTTAGGAGCGATAAAAAATTTTGTTGATTTAAACAATGATTCTCAAAATGAATGTATTTTTTGTGTAGTTGATCTTCATGCAATAACAGTAAGCCAAAATCCAAAAAATCTAAAATCAAATATATATGAGACAGTTGCTTCATTTGTTGCAAGCGGAATAAATCCTGAAAAAAGTATAATTTTTAATCAGTCTCGGGTGAGCGCTCACTCAGAGGCAGCGTGGATTTTAAGCTGTGTTGCGAGAATGGGATGGTTAAATAGGATGACCCAATTCAAGGAAAAAGCTGGGAAAGATAAAGAGAAAGCAAGTATCGGTCTTTATTCATATCCTGTTTTAATGGCAGCTGACATTTTATTATACGACTCGACTCATGTACCTGTAGGAGATGATCAAAAACAACATTTGGAGTTATGTCGTGATATAGCTCAAAAATTTAACAATGATTATAAAATCGAAAATTTTTTTGTAGTTCCCGAACCTTTAATTAAAAAAGAATTTTCTAGAATTATGAGTCTTAAAGACGGTCTCAAAAAGATGAGTAAATCTGAGGTATCAGACCTAAGCAGAATAAATTTAACTGATGATAAAGATCAAATAATAAATAAAATTAAAAAAGCAAAAACCGATATTCTACCTTTGCCATCTACAATTGAAGAATTAGAAAAAAGACCTGAGGCTAAAAATCTAATTGGTATTTATTCAAGTTTGATGAATAGCACAATTCAAAAATCAATTGATGAATTTGCTGGAAAAAATTTTTCAGAATTTAAAGAAAAATTATCAGATGTAGTTGTTAATAAAATCAATCCGATTTCATCAAAAATTAAAGAGTTATTAGATGACAAAGTCTTTTTGGAAAAAATACTTAAAGACGGATACGAGAAAGCGAATGAAATTGCCTCTAAAAAAATTAAAAAAATTCACGAAATTGTGGGTTTTTGAGGATATTTCATAAAGCAGTACCATTTTTTTAAATATTGCTTATATATAATTTATGTTCGTTCAAACTGAGGTAACACCAAATCCTAATTCGTTAAAATTCATACCAGGCAAGGTTGTTTCTAGTGCAGGATCATTTGAAGTAACTAAAAATGACAACGTAAATAATGAGCTTGTTAGAAATATCCTTTCAGTAAATGGTGTTGAGGGAATTTTTTTAGGTAAAGATTTCATTTCAGTCAATAAATATGATGAAAATTCTTGGGATGAGATTAAGCATATTGTGATTTCTCATATTAATGAATTTTATGCATCAGGAAAAGAATTCGTCATTAATAAAGATTTAACTGAACAAAATGAAGACTTTGATGAAATTGAAAAACGAATAGTACAATTACTTGAGGAGAAAATTCGTCCAGCTATAGCTAGAGATGGAGGAGATATTAAATTTAAAGAGTTTAAGGATGGAGTAGTAAAAGTTCAACTACAAGGTAGCTGTTCTGGCTGTCCTAGTTCTACAATGACTTTAAAACAAGGTGTTCAAAATCTTTTATGTCATTATTTGCCAGAAGTAAAAAAAGTTGAGGCTATTTAATAAATGAAAAGAATCTTTAAAAAAAATAAAATAAAACCATTTAGAGTTTTCGATGAAAATAACCTAAGTTCACTTCCAAGAATTATTCTGAGCAGTATACTTGTTATCTTATTTTTTTATTCTTTGCCGATTGTTGTTAATTTTACCAGTGATAAGATTGAAAGTTCGGCTGGAATTCAAAATAATTCAAAAGCAATACTTGCATACACTCTTAATAAAAAATCTTCAAATTCATCAAATTCTCTAACACTTAATGAGGATGATTTGTTAATTGATATTTATAGTTTAAACGATCAAGAAACAGATACAGTAAGATTAGACGCTTCAACGATTAAACAGCTTTTTGAAGATACAGATTATAAGCTTGATGATGTTAGAAAAAAAAAATTAGTTAAGCCGATAGCTTTAACCTTACTTCCTGCTGAAATAAAAATGATAGAGAGCGTTAAAAAAAGAAAAGAATTCTTTATACAAATAGTATTGCCATTAATTTTAGAGGAAAATAAAAACATTAAATTGGATAGAAAAAGATTATTCAGTATAATCAATAAGAGCAATAATTCAAAATCCGAGAAACTATGGTTAGAAAAAAAATATAAACAATACGGTATACCTTCGAGAGATTTATCAATATTAAAAAGAAGAATGGATATAGTTCCAGTTTCATTAGCACTCGCACAAGCTGCTAAAGAGACAGGATGGGGAACTTCAAGATTTGCACAACAAGGAAACGCATTGTTTGGACAGTGGACTTGGTCAGGTGAAGGGTTGAAACCAAAAGATGCTGAAAAAAATGAAGGCCATAAAGTAATGAAATTTAATGTTTTACAAGCATCTGTAAGAGCTTACCAAAGAAATATAAATACTCACTCAAGTTATGAAGATTTTAGATTGGCGAGAGCAAAGTTAAGAGATTTAGGTGAACCATTAGACAGTATGATCTTATCAGAGTATTTAGATAAATACGCTGAAACTGGAAATGAATATGTGAAAGTTTTACAAAAGATTATTCAACAAAATAATTTAAAAGATTTTGATGATGCAAAGTTATTACCCTCAAGTATTGAGTTAGAAAGTTTAATTTAAAAATTATTATCTAATAATAAATTGTGTTCCAAACCATCTCCATTTGCCGTTGTCATTTACAGAACAATTTATTCTACCTCTTCTTGGTAAAAATGGTTCTCTAAATTCTATTGTAAGTTCTTTTTCAACAAGTTTAATATTTGATTTCATCCATTTATCTCCTTCATTGGAATAGCAGTTAATATTTTCAATATTTTTCTGATTTTCGAAAAATTCTACTTTAAATTTTGGTGGGTTATTTTTTTTCGATAATTTTTTTTCTTGTGGTTCTAAGTTTTTATATTCAAGGGGGAAATAGTTTATTATTGATTTAAATCTTTTAATTTCTCCATATTTTTCATTTATAGGAAATCGTGGAAGTTCAAATCTATTTTTATTAACATCAATAATTCCCGAATGTTGTCCAAATGCAATTTTGAAATTTTGAGATATATAATCTCTCATAAATTCTGAGTATTCTCCAAATGGATAAGAAAATAAAGTTGGTACATATCCTAATTTTTCTTTAAAAATTAGATTAGATGT
>CACBRY010000021.1 GCA_902541825.1 uncultured Pelagibacteraceae bacterium
ATCTATTTTATATAGTGCTTTAGAATAAATAATTGAACGTTTTTTTATGATTTCTATTAGTTCATTTTTAGTTGAATTAATTGCTAATGGCCTTTTATTGCTGTTTTTAATCCTATTAACCAATGTATCGATATCCCAATTAAGCCAAAATGATAAGTGATTTTCTAGAACTTCATTTTTAATTGCTCTAGTTATAAATGCTCCTCCACCAAGTGCAATTACACCTTTTTTCCAAGTAAAAATCAATTCAATATTTTAAACGTTAATTCAATGTTGAAATATTTTAAAAAAACAAAACCTGATATCGTAATTCACTTAGCTGGATTTTCAAGACCAATGGAGTTACATGAAAAAGACATTAACAAAAGTATTAATCTAAATATAATTGGAAGTGCCAATGTCACAATGGCTTGTTCTCAAAAAAATATCAAATTGATTTATTTTTCAACTAATTATGTATATCCAGGAATAAATGGAAATTATAATGAGGACGATCCTTTAAAACCTTTTAATAATTATGCGTGGTCAAAACTAGGCGGTGAGTGTTCAGTTAAATTATATAAAAACTCATTAATTTTAAGAGTATGTATGACAGAGAAACCATTCATACATAAAAAAGCATTTGCAAATGTAAAAACTAGCTTCATGTATCATGACGAAGTTGCGAAAATTCTTTTTAAGCTTTTAAATAAAAAAGGGATAATTAATATAGGTGGAAAGGCACAATATATTTATAATTTTGCTAAAAAAGAAAATAAAAAAGTAAAAAAGATTTATCAAAATAAAAAGTTGAAGATAAAAGTACCATTTGACTCCACAATCGATATTAAAAAACTTCAAAAATTAGTAAGAATAAAATTTTAGAAAATTAATGGCTAAAATTAAAATTTATTGTGTAACAAATGTAGAGTTAAAATACTTGGAAAAATTAAATTTAAATTTGGCTGGTGTAGGTAACAAAAAGTTTAAAAAAAAATATATTTCATGTTTATCGGGAAAAAATATACAATCTAAAGAGAGAAATTATTCAGAATTAACATTTCACTATTGGTTTTGGAAAAATGAATTAAAAAAACTAGATAAAAATTTGTGGGTTGGTTTTTGTCAAAAAAGGAGATTTTGGCTGCAATCAAAAAAGAAGATAGTAAGTTTTAAGCAACTAAAAAAATATATTCTAAAAAAACCTCCTAAAAAATGGACAGATTATGAGAGCATTATATGTGAACCAATTAAAATTGATAACCCAAAAAGGATGAAACTTTTAAAAAGAGGTTACAAAAATTTATTAAAAGACCCATCGATAATCTATGACAAGAAAAAACAAAATATTAAACTTCATTTCGATATGCACCATGGCTTTGGAATTTTAGACAAGGCCATTAATCATCTTAAAAAAAATGACAGAATGTTATTTAGAAAATTTGTGAATGAGAATAGTAGTTTTAATCCACATATAATGTTCATTTCAAAAAAAAAATTAATTGATAAATGGTTTAAAAGTTTATTTTCATGGCTTTTTAGTTGCGAAAAAGAATTTGGTCTTAAGAATTTAAAAGGCTATGATCAACGACGTCTATATGCGTATCTAGCAGAACGTTATTTATCTTTTTGGTTTAAAAAAAATACAAAATATTTAGAATGGTATTGGACTTTTTTTGAAAAAAAATCTAAATCATAAATAAAATGAAATTAAAAAATACTAAAATTAGTGATTTGAAAATAATTCAAACCAAAATGTTTTTCGATAAAAGAGGATTTTTTAAAGAAGTATTCAAAAATATCTTGATCAAAAAAAATTTTAAATTTGATGTAATGTCATCATCCAAAAAAAATGTACTTCGGGGACTGCATATACAAACTAAAAAACCTCAGGCAAAAGTTATTACTGTTGTTTTTGGAAAAATAATGGATGTCGCGGTAGATTTAAGAAAAAATTCAAAAACATTTGGAAAATATTATTCTTTAATAATATCAGATAAGTCTGAGTATTCTTTTTATATTCCTGAGGGTTTCGCTCATGGTTTCTTGTGCTTATCAGATAAATGTATAGTCCACTACAAATGTTCTGAGTACAGACATAAAGAAAGTGAAACTACTTTAGACTGGAGGGATCAGACTGTTAATATTAAATGGCCCATAAAAAAACCAATTTTATCTGACAAAGATAAAATTGGTAAAAATCTAGAATTTTTTAGATAATTTCTTTGGAGAGATGGCCGAGTGGTTTAAGGCGCACGCTTGGAAAGTGTGTGTATCCTCACAGGTACCGTGGGTTCGAATCCCACTCTCTCCGCCACTTATTTCAACTTACAATTTAGATGATTTTATTCATTAAATTTAGATTTTTTAAAGTTTTTTTAGTTTAAAAATTATTAAAAAGCTAAAAAGTAACTTTCTAGATTTAATTTAATAATCCTAGTTTGTAAGTTGGTTTGATGCTAGAAAATAAAAAATGGGTTTAAGAAAAATAAAAAAAAAAATAAACAAATTTTTTTATACTAGAAAATTTTCAAAAAAAAATTATTTGGCTAATATAAGTAAAAAAAGTATTTTGATAACCGGTGCTAATTCTGGTATTGGTCTTGCGCTAACAAAAAAAATTTTAGCACTAGATAATAGAGTTTTAGCAACGTATCGCGAAAATTTTAAAAATTTAAAACATATAAAAGATGAAAATTTAACGATTATAAAGTATGATCAAAGTAAAATTAATGATTTTAAGGATCTTGAGAGTAAAATAAAAGAAACTCCTATTGATTTAATATTTAATTGTGCTGGTGTATTTGGAGGCTCTTTCGAAGACCAACAAATTGAAAAGCTTAATTTTAAAAAATTTCAAGAAGTTTTAATGGTTAACTCATTTTCTATTTTAAAAATTATGCAGATAATATTAAGCAATAAATTATCAACAAAAAATCTTGAGGTTTTAGTTAACATTAGCAGTGATGCTGGAAGTATTGAATTAAATAATCAAGGCAATGCATATATATATAGAGCTTCTAAATCAGCTTTAAATTCTATAACAAAAAATATGTCTCTAGATTTAAACAATAGATTCAAAACAATTGTATTTGCAATTGATCCCGGCAATGTTCAATCAGGAATGAACCCAGGCGGACATATGAAAAGCGAAGTTTGTGCTAATTTAATAATAGACTTGATATCCTCGAATCTTAAACCACTTAATGGCAAGTTTATTAATTTATTGGGTGAAGAAATTCCCTGGTAATTTTTTAGTATATTTATATGAAAAACATTTTCTTGAATTCTATTCTTAGTACCGTTAAATAACCCTTGAAATATCTTGCTTATTTAACATTTAAATTTGAAATTTGTAATTATAATTGAGCAATTTTTATTAAAAATGTTATAATTAATTTTTCCTTAATTTAAAAAATGACGAATAAAAATACATATCAAGCAGACTCTATCAAAGTACTTAAAGGTTTAGAAGCAGTAAGAAAAAGACCAGGTATGTATATTGGTGATACTGATGATGGAACTGGTTTACATCACATGGTCTATGAAGTTGTTGATAACTCAATTGATGAAGCTCTAGCAGGATATTGTAAAAATATTAGTGTAAAATTAAATTCTGATGGAACAGTGACTGTAAATGATGATGGTCGGGGAATTCCTACAGATATACATAAAGGAGAAAAAAAATCTGCAGCAGAGGTTATAATGACTCAACTTCATGCAGGTGGAAAATTCGACCATGACTCCTATAAGGTTTCTGGCGGATTACATGGTGTAGGAGTTTCTGTTGTGAATGCTCTTTCAGAGAAACTCTTTTTAGAAATCAATAGAGATGGAAAAAAATATTCTATTGAATTTCGTAATGGTGAAGCAAAAGCACCTTTAAAAATTCTTGGTAAATCAAAACAAACAGGTACTCAAATAACTTTTTTACCTTCTAAAGAAGTTTTTTCATCAATCAAATTTAGTGCAAATATCCTAATTAAACGAATGAGAGAATTAGCTTTTTTAAATAAGGGTGTAAAAATAACATTTATTGACGGTTGTCAAAAAAAAGAAAAAATTTTAGAATTTAAATATGATGGAGGCCTAATCGAATTTGTTGATTATTTAGACGAGAAAAGAGAAAAGTTACAAAATAAAAATGGGAACGATCTATTTAGAAAACCTATATATATTGAAGGTAAAAAAAATGATGTAGAATTAGAGTGCTCATTAAAATGGAACGCAGGTTATTCTGAAGATATTTTTCCTTATACAAATAATATTCACCAAAAAGATGGAGGGACACATTTATTAGGCTTCAGGAGTGCTTTAACAAGAATAATAAATAAATATGCAAACGAAAATAATCTTCTTAAAAAGAATAAATTAACTATTTCTGGAGATGATATCAAAGAGGGTTTAACATGCGTTATATCAGCGAAAATTCCTGATCCTAAATTTTCTTCTCAAACAAAAGACAAATTAGTGTCATCAGAAGTGAGAATGATAGTTGAGACATTAGTAAACGAAAAATTATCTATATGGTTTGATCAAAATCCCTCTGTAGCTAAAGTAGTTTTAGCTAAAGTTATTCAGGCTGCAATGGCTAGGGATGTGGCTAGAAAAGCAAGAGAAAATGTAAGAAGGAAAGGGGCCATTGAATTAAGTGGTCTTCCAGGAAAATTAGCAGATTGTCAAATAGGAAAACAGGAAGGAACAGAATTATTTATCGTTGAGGGAGATTCAGCTGGTGGGTCTGCCAAACAAGGTAGGAATAGATCAAATCAAGCAGTCTTACCTTTGAGGGGAAAAATACTTAATACTTATGTTGAAGATTTAAAAATAAAAAAAAATGGAAATGGAAATGGCTCAGATCAAAGAACAAAAGCATTGTCCAAGATGATTTCATCAAATGAAATAGTTACATTAATTAATGCACTTGGATTAGATCCAAAGGCTCATGAAATTGATTTAAAAGATTTAAGATATGGAAAAATAATTATAATGACGGATGCTGATGTTGATGGGTCTCATATCAGAGCATTATTATTAACTTTCTTTAATAATAAACCTTTTAATAAGTTGATAGAAAATGGTCATGTGTATCTTGCTCAACCACCACTATTCAAAATTAATAAAGGTTCTAAAGGAATATATATTAAAGATGAGGAAGAATTAGAAAATTATATAGTAACTAATAGCAAGGAAATTAAAAGATCTAAGAGAGGTTCAAAAGAGTTTTTAAAATTTATAGAAATTGAAAAATCTAAAATGAGCATACAAAGGTTTAAGGGTTTAGGAGAAATGAACCCAGAAGAACTTTGGAGTACAACTCTTAATCCAGAAACGAGAAATTTACTTCAGGTTCAATATTCAAAAAACTCGAAAAAAGACCAGGAGCTGATACATACTTTAATGGGTAATGATGTAACATTAAGAAAAGATTTTATTATTTCTAACGCAATAAATGTTCAAAATTTAGATATTTAGACCATGAAGTTTTTTGAAACTTCAAAATTTCATACTTTAAAAAAATCTACTTATATCTCTTTAAGATGGATTGGTATATTAGGTCAATTAATTTCTGTTTATATTGTTTATTTTTTTTTCAATTTTGATTTTAATTTCATTTTATCAAATTTAATTATTTTTATAGGAGTTTTGAGTAATTTTTATTTGATCTTCATTTATAAAAAAACTCAACTTTCAGATAGATCTGCACTAATTTTTTTAATGATTGATATATTTCAATTAAGCTCACTAATCTTTCTTACAGGAGGAATTAAAAACCCTTTTGTTATTTTTTTATTGATTCCCAGCGTATTTGCATCATCAAATTTAGGAATTAGAACTAATTTATTTCTTGTTGTTACAACAGTATTAATGATTATTTTTTTGACATTTTATTCAGAGGATTTACCTGCGCCATTAAATGATCATTTTCATGTTGATCCTTACTATTATTATTCAATTCCAATTGCTTTTATAATTGCTTTAATTTTTTTAAACTATTTCGCTATAGTATTTGGTGCAGAGTCAAGAAAAAGAAAAGAGGCCCTAGGTAAAATGGAGGAAATAATGGCTCAAGAACATGAAATGTTATCTTTAGGGGGTCAAGCAGCAGCAGCAGCACATTCACTTGGAACTCCTTTATCTACGATTAAAATTATTTCACAAGAGTTAAAAGATCAGTTAAAGGATCGCACAGATTTGAAGTCAGATATAGAATTACTTTCAAGTCAAGTTGAAAGATGTAACCAAATTTTAAAAAAACTATCTTTAAATCCTATTGAAGAAGATGATTTTATAGATGAGGATTTGGATTTTAAAAAATATATCAATCAAATAGTTAATTCATTTCAAGAAACAAGTAATAAAAGATTTATTTTAAATTTTGATCAAGATGCAAGTCCGAGAAAAATTTCTAGATCAATAGAAATAATTTATGGTTTAAGAAATTTTATAGGAAATGCAAATAAATTTGCTAAAGAAAAGATATTTATTACCCTAAAAAGTAATAATGAATACACTGAAATTACCATCGAAGATGATGGTGAGGGATATCCTGGCGAAATATTATCAAAAATAGGTGAACCATATTTAAGATTACTGAAAAATAAGGATAAGTCTCAATCTGGTCTGGGTCTAGGAATATTTATAGGCAAAAACTTACTTGAAAAAAACTTTGCTTCTTTAAATTGTCAAAATTCTAAAACAAGAACTGGAGCAGAAGTGAATATAAGATGGAAAAATGAGGATTTAAAAAAAATTTAATGTAATTTTGCTTTTTTATCGAACAATGCACTCAGTTGGGAAATCATTACATCACCAAGTTCATTTACATCAGTAATTTTAATTGCTCGTTTATAATATCTAGAAACGTCATGACCGATTCCTATAGCTAAAATTTCAATTTCGGATTTATCTTCTATAAACTTAACCATTTTTTTTAAATGTTTCTCTAAAAAATCTCCTGTATTTACTGATAAGGTTGAGTCATCAACCGGTGCACCATCTGAAATTACCATTAAAATTTTTCTTTCTTCTTTTCTCTTCTTAATTCTATTGAAAGCCCATGTTATAGCCTCGCCATCTATATTTTCTTTTAGTAAGCCCTCCTTTAACATTAGCCCCAGGTTATCTTTTACTTGTCTCCAATGTGTATCGGCTCCTTTATAAATAATATGTCTTAAGTCATTTAATCTTCCAGGTGTCTTAGGTTTATTATTTTTGTTCCATAACTCTCTACTTTGACCACCTTTCCAATTTTTCGTTGTGAAACCTAATATCTCAACCTTTACCGAGCAACGCTCTAATGTTCTAGAGAGAATATCAGCACAAATGGCTGCAATTGTAATTGGTCTACCTCTCATTGAACCCGAGTTATCAATTAAAAGTGTTACCACCGTATCCTTAAAGTCAAAATCTTTTTCTTTCTTGAAAGATAATGAGTTGTATGGATCCATTATAATTCTTGGTAACTTAGAGCTATCAAGTAATCCTTCCTCTAAATCAAACTCCCAAGCTCTATTCTGTTTTGCTAATAATTGTCTTTGAAGTTTATTAGCAAGTTTAGTTATAACATCTTGAAAACCAATTAATTGTTGATCTAATGTTTTTCGAAGCTTATTTGCTTCATCTGCATTTTCAAGATTTTCGGCTTTCGTAATTTCATCAAACCGCGTTGTAAAAATTTTATAATCTACATTTAAATCTTTTAAATTTTTCTTTTGAATAACTTGCTCAGAGTTTTGTTCGTCTGACTCTGTATCTACAAGTTGTTCATCTAATTTATATTCATCAATATTATAATCCGAGTCTAGTTTGGCCTCTGTTTCATCTTGTTTATCAGGGTCTTTCTTATCTTCATCTTCACTTTCATCATTATCGTTTGACCTATTTTCTTGATTATCCTCATGGTTTTCATCCCTTTTTTCCTCATTTTCTTCTGATTGAAAAATGTCCATTTCTTGAAGTATCTGGGAGAACTTTGAACTATAAATATTCTGATCTTCTAAATTTTGTTTAAAAAATTCTATATGTTCAAAAATTGATTTATCAAAATCTTTTTCCCAGAAGTTTAACATTCTTGATGTTAAAGAATTTAATTTGATATTGTGGAAATTTTTTAGCATATATAATTCAAAAGCCTCAACTACAGGCACATCATCTTTGGATTTAATTTGATCTTTTCTTTTATGGTTGATCATTTGAATATAATTATCTCTTAAATTTTTTTCTATTCCTTTTAACATTTTTGATCCCAATTTTTCATATCTTATTTTTTCAGTGAGTGCATAAAGTGATTTACAAGACGAGCTGGACGGTAAATTTTTTTTAAATATTGACTCATTAGAAAATTTCTTTTTAAGAGCTTTCGAGTCTGTCTCTGCTCTTGCTTTTAAAAAATCATTTTTTGAATTTAAATTTTCTAATTCAATTAAATCTTGTTTTTCAGGATTTTTAATATTTTTTTTGGTATTTATACCTAAATCATCTGAAATTACTCTAGCTGTAGAGGATAGAGCTTGCTTAAGCTTTTCTTTTAAACTCTCAGTTTTGTTATTCATTAAATTTGAATATTTAACAAGGACTCTGGTAATTCCTCACCAAAACACCTTTGATAATACTCTGCAATAATATTTTTTTCAATTTCATCACACTTATTTAAAAACGTTACTCTAAAAGCATAACCTGTGTCTTTAAAAATTTCTGCGTTTTCAGCCCAGTGCAAAACTGTTCTTGGACTCATCACTGTTGATATATCCCCAGCTATAAATCCTTTTCTAGTTAATGATGCGACCTTAATCATATTAGAAACTTTTTCTTTACCTTTTGTGTTATTTAACTCTTTATTTTTCGCTAGGATTATCTCCATTTCTTTATCAAGGCTTAGATAGTTTAAAGTTGTAACAATATTCCATCTATCCATTTGTCCTTGATTAATTTGTTGAGTTCCATGGTAAAGTCCAGTTGTATCTCCTAAACCAACAGTATTAGAGGTTGCAAATAATCTAAAAAATTTATTTTGTTTAATAACTTTATTTTTATCTAAAAGAGTAAAATTACCTTCTGCTTCTAGCACTCTTTGGATTACAAACATTACATCAGGTCTTCCTGCGTCATATTCATCAAATACTAATGCAACGGGGTTTTGTATCGACCAAGGCAAAATCCCTTCATTAAATTGTGTAACTTGCTTACCATCTTTCAAAACAATTGCATCCTTACCTATCAAATCAATACGACTTATATGACTGTCTAAATTTACTCTAATGCATGGCCAATTTAACCTCGCAGCAATTTGCTCTATATGAGTAGATTTTCCTGTGCCATGATAACCTTGAACCAAAACTCTTTTATTAAAAGCAAAACCTGAGATGATTGCTAAAGTAGTATCGCGATCAAATTTATAATTTTTGTCTATTTCTGGCACATATTCACTTTTCTTAGAAAATGCATCCACCTCCATATTTGAGTCTATCCCAAAAGTCTGTTTTATTGAAAGTTTTATATCTGGTTGGTTGTTTATATTTGGTGTCAATTTTTTTCTCTATAAGTATTTTTTAATTGGGTGTAAGCTAATGTAATTGATTTAAGTTTTTCTTCAAATTTTTTATTACCTGAATTCATATCAGGGTGAAATTTTTTTACAAGTATTTTAAATTTGTCATAAATCTTTTCCCATCTAGACCCTACTGAAATACCTAATATTTCAAATGCTTTGATATCTTTGTGATTATATCTAAATTGTCCCATGTGATTAAAATCGCTTTTTAACTTTTCTTTATCAAGATCGTCTCTCAAGGTATTATTCCACAAAACTTTAAAAAAATTATCTGAAGAACTAAAACTCTGAGTAGGTTTATGCCAAACCATGTCTGATTTCAAAAAATCAATTACTTGATCATCATTCATACCTGAAAAATAATTCCAATTCTTATTGAATTCTTTGACATGATATAAACACAATAATCTAAATTTTTTACTATTATCTTTTTCAACTGGTGCTTTATATTCACCAATTTCATTGCAATTATCCCAGTCACAGATATTTTTCATGATATAATTATATCAAATGAATATAGATGAATTAATCGCAAACGTAAAAAAAAAAATAAAAAAAAATATTAATATCGATAATATTTTAATAGAAGACAAAACTTTTTTACATAAAAATCATTCAGGACATGAAAGTAATAAATTTCATTTAAAAATATCCATAGAGTCTGATGAGCTTAAGAGATTAAATAAAATTGAAAGTAACAAAAAAATTTATAAAATTTTAGATAAGGAATTAAAAAATCATATTCACTCTTTGCAAATTTTAATTAATTAATCTCTTTTTTAAAAAAAGTTTTATTGTAGCATGAGAAAATTCCTTTTCAATTATTGGACCACCAATTTTTCTAATAAGTATAAGCTTGATATTTTTAGAATTATTTTTTTTGTCCCTCATCATAAAGGATATGATCTGATTAATTTTTTTTATTGTAAAATAATTTTTAATTGAACCTGGAAAATGAGAATTATTTAGATGTTTAATTGCAGAATAAAACTCTTTATCATTAATTAACTTTTTACCATGACCAAATTCAAGCGCTGACTTCATGCCTAGAATGACTGCTTCTCCATGGTTTAATTTTTTTGAAAAGTTTAAACTTGCCTCGTATGCGTGAGCAAAAGTATGACCAAAATTTAAAATTTTCCTAAGATTTTTTTCTTTTTCATCCTTTTCAACTATTGATTTTTTGACTTTACAACTTTCATAAATAGATTTTTCAATAGTCGGAGACTTAAGTTTAAGTATTTCATTAATATTCTTATCTAAAAAATTATAAAATTTTTTATTTGCAATTAATGCATGTTTTACTATTTCTGCGTAACCACAAACTATTTCTCTAAAAGGTAGGCTTTTCAGAAAGTCTACATCACTGATAACAATTTTAGGTTGATAAAAACTTCCAATTAAATTCTTGCCTTGAGATGTGTTAATGCCTGTTTTACCACCAACAGACGAGTCAACCTGTGATAACAATGTTGTTGGAATATTTACAAACTTTAGACCTCTTTTGAATAAACTTGCAGCAAAACCTGCCACATCACCAGTAATTCCTCCTCCAATAGATATTAAACAGTCATCTCTTGAAAAATTCTTTTTTAGTAAAAGATCTAAAATTTTACTAACAT
>CACBRY010000022.1 GCA_902541825.1 uncultured Pelagibacteraceae bacterium
ATATCTTTAATTTTAGAAAAACTCTCAAAAGATGTAGATATAGTTAATAACTTTTTAATACCAACGTCCTTGGATCTTTTAAGTACATTTGAAAGATCACTAAGTAACGGTTCATGATCAAGATGGCAATGTGAGTCAATCATCTTTTTTTTCTATTTTCTTAATTAATATATCTATCTTGTTTATCATATTACCTTTAATAATAAATTCATTATTAGAAATAGTTTCTAATTTGATATCTTTTTCTGATAAATTAAATATTTTTAATGCTTTCAATGATGTTTCAGGAATAATTGGATAAAGTAAAAAACTAATTTTCCTGACTATTTCTAATGTTGTGAAAACAATGGTATTTAATCTAATTAAATTATCCTTTTTTTTCCATGGCTCTTGATCATTAAAGTATTTGTTTGCCTCAAATAGTGAATTAACAATGAAACCTATATAAAAATTTATATTTTGTTCATTTATTTTAGACCTTATTGTATCTAAATTTTCTTTAAATTTATTTAATATCTTTAAATCATCTGGTTGAAAATTAATTTTTGAAGGAATTTTTCCATCACAATTTTTCATCGCAAATGCAGTGACTCTTTGACATAAATTACCGTAATTATTTGCTAAGTCGCTATTTATACAATCCTCAAGTCTATCTTGAGAAATATTACCATCGTTTCCAAATGAAACTTCCTTAATTAGATAATATCTTAAAGGGTCTAAACCGTAATCTTCAATAATTTTTAATGGATCTAAAATGTTTCCCTTAGATTTTGACATTTTTTCTTCACCAGATAATATCCAACCATGTCCATAAACTTTTTTTGGTAGCTCAATTTTA
This sequence comes from uncultured Pelagibacteraceae bacterium, assembly GCA_902541825.1. Taxonomy (GTDB): domain Bacteria; phylum Pseudomonadota; class Alphaproteobacteria; order Pelagibacterales; family Pelagibacteraceae; genus Pelagibacter. The sequence continues at coordinate 839 of CACBRY010000022.1, forward strand.
GCAGCTAAAAGAAAAGCAGGCCAATAAACTGCATGAAATCTTAGAATATCTTTACCAATTAAATGGATAGATGCTGGCCAAAATTTTTTAAAAAGTTCATCATTTGTATCTGGATAATTTAAAGCACTTAAATAATTTGTTAATGCGTCGAGCCATACGTAAATAATATGTTTATCATTACTAGGAACTGGAATACCCCATTTAAAAGTTTTACGACTTACAGAAAGATCTTTAAGACCACTTTTTACAAAACTTATTACCTCATTTTTTCTAGACTGAGGTAATATAAAATTTGGATTATTTTCATAAAATTCTAATAAAGGCTTTTGCCATTTAGAGAGTCGAAAAAAATAAGACTCCTCCTCTATCCATTCAACGGTAGATTTTGATGATTTTGCAATTTTTTTTCCCTCTATTTCTTCTATTTCATCTTCATTGTAAAAAGCTTCATCTGAGACTGAATACCATCCAGAATAATTTGATAAATAAATATCATCATTTTTTTCAAGAAGAGACCAGAGATGCTCGACTGTTTTTTTATGTCTATCCTCAGTAGTTCTTATAAAATCTGTATTAGATAAATTTAATGTTTTTGAAAGATCTTTAAATGTTTGACTTATTTGATCACAGAATTCCTTAGGATCCTTGCCCGCTTTTTCAGCTGATCTTTGTATTTTTAAACCATGCTCATCTGTACCAGTTAAAAAATGAACATTATAATCATCAATCGATTTAAATCGTGCAAAAAAGTCAGCTATAATACTTGAATATGCATGTCCCATATGAGGTCTTCCAGATGGGTAATATATTGGAGTAGTAATATAAAAATTTTTATCCATTTAAAATTTTATATTCAAATTCCATAAATAAAGATTCTTCATCTAAATTAAATTTTTTAGTATCATTTATTCTCTTTAAAAAATAATCATAATATTCAAAAGTTCTTGATTTTGCCAATTTTACTTTTGTTCGAAAATAAAACTCCAAATATTCAAATATTATATTTTTAATTAAGGTATTTTTTTTATACAAATTATCTTTAATAACAAGTTTAATAAAACTTTTTAAATCATAATTCTTAAGATCATGTTTCTGTAACCTAAAAAATTCAATTAAATGATATATTTGCCCAGGTGTTAAATAGTAGTTTATCAAATCTTTATTAATAAATTTCATAATATCATCATCTAAAATCTTATTAATAACCGAGATCGAAGTTTTGTGATCTAAAGATATTTTGAAATTGATACATCTGGATTTTAAAGTTGGTAAAATAAATCTGTCATTATTTATCAATATAAAATAAGTGTTTGGTGGTGGTTCCTCTAAAACTTTTAAAAGAGCATTAATAGAGGAAATATTTAATGTTTCGATATTATCTATAATTATAAATCTTTCCTTAGTATTAAAAGATGATTTGTTTAAGTTATTAATCAATTCTCTAATTTGATTAATATCGATGTTTTTTTTTTCACTTAAAATATCAACTAATAATAAGTTAGGATTTGATCCATTTATTACAAGTTTATAAGATTTGTTGTCAGGATTAATCTTAGATTCTTTAACAATATAGGGATGTTCTTCGTTAATGGACAATATATAGTTTACTAAATGAAATGCTAAAGTTGACTTGCCCAAACCTTTGTCACCACTAAGTAAAATCTTTGTTGGTAATTTTTTTTTCTCATAAAGTTCTACAAATTCTAACAGATAGTTATCGAGTGAAAACAAATTAGTTTGATTTATTGGACTTAGGCTCATTTTATCAATTTCTCAATTTTCTTTAAAACTAATTTTTCATTCAACTTAATATCTAAATTTGAGTCAATTATTTGATATTTTCTTTTATTCTTTTTTGAGAGTTTTATAAAACCTTTTTGAACTTTATTGTAAAAATTTTTTTTGAAATTATCATACCTATTAGTAGATTTTCTTAATCTAAGTCGCTTAACCATATTTTTATGATTTACTAAGTTTAAAAAAGTAAAAGAAGCTTTAAAGTTTGATAAGATATGTTTATTTATACTATTTATTAAATCTAAATTTACACCCATACCATGATGTTGATATGAAATAGTTGAGTCAACAAATCTATCTATAAGAATAATTCTTTTTTTATAATATTTTCTTAGTAGATTGATATTTTCACTTCTAGAGGCTAAATAAAGCAGTAAATCTGTATTTTTATTAAAATTAGATTTTTTATTAAGTATCAATTTTCTTATTTTTTCTGAATTTAAACTTCCTCCTGGTTCTCTTATCTTGATAAAAGAAAGTTTTCTTTTTTTTAGATATTTTGAAATTTTATTTAGATGATGAGTCTTACCACTTCCCTCAATACCTTCGAAAACAATAACAGGTTTTCTAGACATCACCCCAGATTAAATAATTTAATGATTTAATTAATCTAGTAAAAATATTTACTTTTTGAACATCGTTAGATGCTAATAGATCATATTCACCTATCAATTCTTGATCATATACTACTCTGTAAGTTCCAATTTTTTGGTTTTTTTTAATCGGCGCTTCTACTGGTCCATCATATTTTAAGGATATCTTTAATAATCTCTTTTTTGCTTTTTTGATTGTTTTATAAATATCAGTATCAACGTGCACATCAACATAGCTTTGTTTACCAAGCCACACCTCTACTTTATCAATAGGTTTATTAGCTTTATTTATCTCAACTAGATCAAAATTTGTTAATCCATAAGTTAACAATCTTGAACTTTCTCTTGATCTTGAAGTTTTGGTTTCAAATCCACTTCCGACAGCTATTAATCTTCTCCCCTTTCTATTAATTGACGACGCTAATGAATATTTTTCAACAGCTAAGTATCCTGTTTTAATACCATCGGCACCAATATTTTTATAAAGAAGAGGGTTTCTGTTACCTTGGGTGATTGGATCACCTCCAGTTCTATTCCACGTAAATTCTTTTTCAGCAAACCACTCATAATATTTTGGATGTTCCTTAATTAAATAATTAGACATAATCAAGATATCTCTAACAGTTGAGTAATTATCTGGATCGTTGATACCAGATGAATTAGCAAAATTTGTATTTTCCATTCCAAGTTCTTTTGCTTTAGATGTCATTAAGATTGCAAATTCTTCCTCGGTACCAGCTATTCCTTCCGCAAGCGCAATACATGCATCATTGCCTGATGCAATAATTATACCTAATAGTAAATCCTCTACAGAAACTTCATCACCAACCATTATAAACATAGATGAATAACCTGCCGTTGATAATCTCCAAGCTTTTTCAGAAATTATAAATTTATCATTCAAAGATAGATCACCTGATTTTATTAAATCAAAAGCAATTATTGATGTCATTATCTTAGTCATTGAGGCTGGATAAATTGACCTATCTGGATCTTTTTCGTATAAAATTTCACCAGATAAGTAATCTTGTAAGATTGCTGTTCTAGCTTTTATGTCAATATTTGCATTAACAGAAAAAATTAAAGATAAATATAATGAGATAATGATAGAAATTTTTTTAAGCATCTTTAATTATTTCTAGATTTTCAAAAAACAAAGAATTCATTTTTTCAAATGAGTCTTTAAGTGATTGTATATCATTAAATGGTCCCAATAATAACCTATAATTAGTTTTTGAAAGTTCAATGATTTTAATATTTTTCAATTTAACTTCACTTTTAATTCTATTACTCATATTTTTAGCAGATTTTTTATAATAAAAATCAGCTACCTTAATATAATAAGAAAATTTATTATTTTTTTGTAATTTTTTTTTAGTTTTATTAGATGAGTTTAGATCACTAATTTTAATACCATCTATAGGTGCCTTTTCAGCAACTGTTTTTTCTTCCTCAAAAGTTTTAGTCTTTTTGGCAATATATGTGGAACTTTTTGAAATCAAAACTATATCTATATATGGTTCGTCTAAATCAAGTTCTAACTCCTCAGCAATTCTTTTAGTGATAATTGAATTGTAGAAAGGTGAAAATTTTACTCTATTTGATTTTACTTCTGCGATAAGTGATTTTCCATTTAAAGGATTAGTAATTTTCACATTTGATTTTCTTTTTAGATTTTTATGAAATATTGTTAGTGATCTTTGATCAATTTTTTTAATTTTTAAATCGTCATTATAAATAAGAGAAAATCCACTATTTTTGTATTTTTTGTCAAATGTAATATCTAATTTCTTACTTTGATTAATAGTAGTTTGATCACAACTTAATAATAAAAATAAGGTACTTAAAATAATAAAAATATTAAATTTCATTTTTAAATTTATCCTTTAAAGTACACACAGCAAGTGCAAATCTTAAAGATCTATTCCATTGTAAAATTATTTCGTAATTTTCAAAAACTATATAAGCAGGACTTAAAGTTTGAGCATTAGGGATAATATCTTTGTCAGGGGTTATTATTGCTATTTTCTGATTTTCGTTATTTATGTTTAAATCAGAATAGTTCTTAATATATTTTTTAAAAGATTTAATTTTCTTTTTACTATGCAATTTTCTAGCTGATACGTTCAAAAATTTAATTGGAATATTTTCGTCTAATTCAATTTTCTTAAAACAAAGGTCATTTTTTTTCCACCCAATCTTTTTTAAATAATTAGCAGCAGATGCATATGCATCTTCGGAATTTTTCAAATCAATAAAATTATCCTTATTGTAGTCAAAAGCATAATTCTTTATTGTTGATGGCATAAATTGAAAAAAACCAAATGCACCTGCCCATGAACCATACAACGTTTTATAATCTATTTGATTATCATCAATTAATCTCAATAAAGTTAAGAGTTCATTTGAAAAAAACTCTGATCTTCTTTTATCATAACTTAATGTTGCTAATGATGATATTATATCCATTTTTCCGACATAAGTGCCAAAGTTAGTCTCGATACCCATTAAAGATAAAAGTAATTCTTTTTCTACTCCAAAATTTTTTTCAACTAAATTTATAAGATTTGAATTATTTTCATAAAAATCTACACCCTTTTTTAATTTTTTTGTTGAAGTACGTTTGCCAATATATGTTTTTGTGTCCTCATAAAACTCTGGTTGAAATCTATCGTATTCAATAACTTTAGGTAAAAATCTTGCATTTTGCATTGCTGTATCAAAAGTCTTTTCTGAAATATTATTTGCTAAAGCCACTTTTTTGAAATTCTTTTTCCATTCATTGAAATTGATATTTTCACTAGAATAACAATTCAATATTGTTAATAAAAATAAAAAAAATATTTGGCTAATTAGTTTCATAAAGATCTTTAAGATATATAATTACAGCAATCCAGATAATAATAAAACTCACTAATTTAATTAGTGAAAAATCCTCATTGTAATAAAAGTAGCCTAAAATAAACTGCAATGTAGGTGTAATATAAAAAATCATTCCTGTAGGTCCAAGACCAATTAATTCAACACCTCTTACATATAAAAATAAAGGAATCACAGTCATGGGTCCCGCTAATAATAGAAACATACTCAGACCTGGGTTAGACAAACTAAAGTCATTTAATCCCTTATCAAAAATAAAGTAAAAGACAATAAGAGCAAAAGGAAAAATATATAAACTCTCTATTAAAAGTCCTATATCAGTTTCTATATCAATTTTTTTTCTTACTAGATTATAAAATGCCCAGCTCAAAGCTACGATTATACCAACCCATGGAAGTGTTTTTATATTAAGAAAAATCATAATCAAAATAGATATGATTACTAATAAAATCGAAAAAATTCTTTTTTTATTTAATTTTTCTCTAAAGAAGATGTATCCCAATAAAACACTAATAATTGGCATAATAAAGTAACCAAAACTAGCATCTATTATTCTTTCCGTAGCTACAGCGTAAATCCAAATAGCCCAATTAGTAAATATTAATGAACCTGAGATGAAAAGATAAAAAAGATTTTTTTTATTAGAAATACTTTTAATAAAAAGTTTCCATTTTTTAAAAAAGAGAGTCGTCATTACTAGCATAACAGCAGTCCATAAACATCTGTGAACAACTAACTCAACATGTCCTATAAAGGCAACATATTCAAAATATATAACACCAATAAAACCCCACCAAAAGGATCCCAAAGATGTAAGTATTAATCCTTTATTAAAATGCTGGTTCATAAAATAATGAAATAGATAATAGACGTTTAATAGACTATTTTATGGTTGAATTAAATAATTATAATTATAAAACCTTGCTCACGGAGAGATGGCTGAGCGGTTGAAAGCACCGGTCTTGAAAACCGGCAAAGGGGCAACTCTTTCCTGGGTTCGAATCCCAGTCTCTCCGCCATCAAATCTTTTAATATTTAAAATTTTTAAATAAATTATTAATCTTGTTATCTTCAAATTGTAAGTCTGTGTTTAAACCATTATAGAAATTATAAAGATTATTATCATCAATTTCTAAGAGTTTAATTAATTGATGTAAATCTTCTCCATTTAATTGATCTAAATATTTTCTTGTGAATGCACCTAAAAGTTTATCCATTTCTTTTGTGCCACGATAATTTGATCTATAAATAATCTTTTTTTTAATTTGTTCTATATCAGCAGTCATAATAAGAATATAATATCACTTTATAGATATGAAAAGAAATTATGAATACTTATTGTCTGATCTCAGTCTACTAAAAGGTGTAGGAACCAAAACTTCAAATTTATTAAAGAAAAAAAAGGTAAATACTATTTTTGATTTATTATGGAAACTACCAAAATCTTACACTGATAGAAGTTTATCATCTAAGATAAAAGATCTAAAAATAGATGAAATACAGACCATAACCATAATACCTCTTAAATATTTATTCCCAAGAGTTAGAAACTTACCGAATAGAGTTTTATGCAGAGATGATACTGGTGAGATAGATTGCGTTTTTTTTAACAGTTATGAGGGTTATATCAAAAAAATATTACCTATTGGCAAAGAGGTTACGATTAGTGGAAAAATTAAATATTTTAGAAATAAATATCAATTAACAAATCCAAAATATATTTCAGAGGACTCTTCAATAATTAAACAAAAGCACAATAGTTATTCATTAACTGAGGGTATCAGTGAAAAAGTTTATAATAAGATAATTTTAAAAATAATAAATAATTTACCTGAAATTGAAGAATGGCATTCAAAAGATATATTGAAAAAATTCAACAATATAGGTTGGAATGACTCTATCAAAAAATTACATGAGCCAGAAAATATTGGTAAATTTAAAGAAAATTTTTACCAAAGACTTGCTTATGATGAAATTTTCTCCACATTTTTGGTAAACTCAGAAATAAGAAAAAAAATAAAAAGAATAAAAAAAACAAAAAAAAATTTTAATATTAATAAACAAAATGAAATCATATCTAAGCTTCATTTCTCATTAACAAAAGACCAAAATAAAACATTAAGTGAAATAAATAAAGATTTATGTTCTGAAAATAAAATGTTTAGGTTACTTCAGGGTGATGTAGGAAGTGGAAAAACAATAGTGTCTTTGCTTTCTGCATTTAATACAATTAATTCAGGCTTTCAGGTAGCAGTAATGGCACCAACTGAAATACTAGCTAGACAACATTTTCTTTTAGCTAAAAAACTATTTTCCAGAAATATTAAGATTGAATTAATTTCAGGAAAATCTTCTTATAAAGATAAGAAAGTAATTCTCAATAGATTATCTAATAAACAAATTGATATAATTTTTGGAACACATGCGCTTTTTCAAAAAAAAGTGGAATTTAAAAAACTTGGATTAATAATAATAGATGAACAACATAAATTTGGAGTAAGTCAAAGGAAGAAATTATCTGATAAAGCCGGAAAAGATTGTGATGTTCTTTTGATGACTGCTACACCAATTCCACGTACTTTAACAATGACAATTTATGGTGATATGGATCTTTCAATTATTCGTGAAAAACCGAATATTCGTAAACCCGTTAAAACCTACAGTAAACCTGAAAATAAAATTGATGATGTTATAAAATTTATAAAAAAAGAAATCAAACTAGGTAATCAAATATTTTGGGTGTGCCCTTTAATTGAAGAGTCCAAAAAACTTGATCACTCTTCTGCAGTTAAAAAATCAGAATACTTAAATAAATTATTTCCCAACCAAGTTTTTCTCCTTCACAGTAAAACCACAACAGAAAAAAAAGAAAT
>CACBRY010000023.1 GCA_902541825.1 uncultured Pelagibacteraceae bacterium
CAAAGCAAATTTTGATTGTTTTTTTTTCAAAAATTTAACAACTTTTTTAACATTTTGAATTGAATGCATGCCGGTGCTTAAAATCATTGGTTTTTTAAATTTACAAATATATTCGACTAATGGATAGTTATTCATCTCACCGGAACCTATTTTAAAAGCTTTAACCCCAAACTTGACTAGCCTATCAACAGCAAGTTTACTGAACGGAGTGCTCAAAAAGATCATTTTCTTTTTATTTACATATTTATATAACTTATACTCTTGCTCCTCACTTAAAGAACAACGGCTAATAATTTCGTAAATATTTTTATTTGAATTTCCAGGTTTAATTTTTTTAGCCTCTTCAGACATTTCATCATATGGAATATGAGTTTGATGTTTAATTATTTCTGCACCAGCCCTATAAGCTGCATCCACAATTTTAAAAGCTGTCTCTAAAGACCCATTATGATTAATGCCTAGCTCTGGAATTATCAAAGGTTTATGAAGCTTACTAATGACCCTGGTCCCAATTTTTAAAAATGGTTCTTTCATAAAATATTGACTATTTAGTAAGTCTGTTAAAACCCATCTCTTTGGGTGGACCCTCCAATTTGTCTAAAATTTCACCATCACTATTTATTATTTTTGAAATTTTTCTAAACACCTTGAAACACGCTTTCTCGTATATTTTCAAAGCTTTATCGTCATGCTTATAATTAGCATAACATTTATCAGTAGTTAAAATTTTGAGCTTTAACATTTCTTGAATAAAATAAGTTAAAACAGCTGGCCAGTTATTACTCTTAATTTTAAAACTTGCCAGTGGATCTATTCCAAATATATCAATTTCTAGATTATTTGCCTTAGCAGCTTTTGCCCAAATTTTCTTAACTCTTTTACCTACCTGCTTTAATTTATTACCAATTTTTAGTCTTCTATGCTTTTTGATAAAAGCTAATGCAGATGCTGGACCAACTTTTTCAGTCCAAAAAACGCTACTTACAAAAGTTTTAAGTGCAAAGTTCATAATTTCTTTCTTTCCTATAATTGCAGACATCGGTATTCCATTAGCGATTGTTTTTCCATAAATTACCATGTCAGGATCGATCTTTAGAATTTTATGCGCTCCACCAGTATTTAACCTATAGCCCGATGTAATTTCATCAAACATCAGAACAGCATTATTTTTTTTTGCTATCTTTTTCAAAGCAAGCATGTATTTTTTTTCTGGAAAACCTTCACGACATGGTTCTATTACTATAGCCGCTGCATCTTTAATGTTTCTTTTTATAATTTTGTCGAAATCTGTCCAATTGTTAAATCTAAAAGGAATAACAGTTCCTCTCAAGCCCTTCGGTACTCCTAGTGGCTTAAGTCCTGGGAGCAATTGAAAATCAAGGTTACCTTTATATTGATGATTTGCTGCAAGATACCAGTCATGCCATCCATGATAACCACAAAAAAGTATTTTCTCTTTTTTAGTAAATGCTCTAGCTAATCGTATAGCTATCGACATACTTTCTCCACCGCATCTTGCAAATCTAACGCCTCCAGCCCATTTATGATCTTTAATAAGTAATTCCGCTAACTCTGCGTCCTCTGGAGGATTTAAAGTAGATATAGATCCAGATTTGATTGCATTAATAGATGCTTTGTTAACTTCAGAGTCGGCGTAACCTAAAACAGATGTACCAGCACTAAACATACTGAAGTCATAATATTTTTTATTATCTAAGTCCCAAATATTTGCTCCTTTTGCTTTTGAATAATACGTTGGCCAATTTCCATCTTTAAGATACATATCTGGTCTTTTACCTAAAAGCCCTGAAATCCCTGGTATATATTTTTGAGCTTTATTTAAAACTTTTTTTAATTTTTTTTTTTGCATATCAATAAACTATTTTTTTTTGATACCTTTTAATTCTTTTTTTAGTTCGTCATATTCCCTGAATTTTCGTTTCATAAAAGATACCGTTAGACGTGTTCTATGAGAAATTCCTTTCGGTGTTAGTATATAAATATATCTAATCTTATTAGGATTTTTTTTAAAATTTGAAATTTTAATTAAGCCCTTACTTTTTAAAGCTTTAATGCAGTAGTTTAATCGTCCTAAACTAAAACCTAACTCACTTGCCAATTTTCTCTGGGTAACCTTATTTGAATTGTCAATTTTCCTTAATACTTCAAAATGATCTGGATTATTATTCATAATTGTATATTGTTCAATTTATGAACATTAATAATAAATAATGTAAAAAATTCAAGCTTTAGATTGTTGTTAAAATCAATAAATTAGTTAAATGTTTGACCATAGACTAGTAGATATTTGTAAAACTTTTTATTCAATAATAATTATTAATATTATTGTTATTTTGTCTAAGTTGATTAAAAAAAAAGTAATTTTTTTTTATCATCCAAGAAAAAATTTAACCTTGAATCATGTTCATTATTTAGAGGATTTATTTTCATATTTTTACAGAGATTATGTTGTTTTACATGGTCACGAAGTTAAAAATTATAAGCGTAAATATTTTTTTTATGTTTCGCAAAGTTTTTTAATGAGATTGTTATTCAATATTGATATTTTTTTAAGTTTAAATGTTTGTGAAAAGTTTCCAAACAAGTCGATAAATATCTATATGCATCACGACGTATCAACAGCTCCTCTTGTAGAAAAAAAAAAAGAAAAGCAACTTTACGAAAGACTAATTAGATATAATTATATATTTAGCTCAGATGAAAAAAGTAAAAAAATGTTTAGTAATTTATTTATTAAATATAACAAAAATAATATTAAAAAAATTCCTAAAATATTATGTGTTGGGTATTATAAATTAGATTTTCTAATTAAAAAATTTAAAAAACTCAAAAAATTTGATAAACAAATAGTAATTGCTCCATCAGATTATAGACATATCAAGGAACTTACAATTTTAAATAATTTAAATGAAATAATCAAAAAATTGCTTTTAAAAACCAATTATAAAATAATTTTTCGTCCATACCCTGCAAATAGAGATTCAAAACTTATTAAAAATATCAAAAAAAAATTTCAAAAAGAAAAAAACTTTTCTCTAGATATGAGTGACGATTATTTCGAAATTTATTCAAGATCTTTATGTCTAATAACTGATATATCAGGAACAGCCTACACTTATGCATTTATGACTGGTAGACCAATAATATTTTTTTCAAACAATGAAAGTACTTTAAAAAAATTTAGTCTCTCAGATCTAGACTATTTTAAAGACAGGAAAAAGGTTGGTTATATTGCAAATAATTCAAATGATGTGGTCAAATATATTAAGAAATTTGAAAATGGTTATAATAATATAAAAAAAACAAATAGAAATTTGATCAATAAATTTGATTATTTAGGCAAGTCAAAAAATAGAATTAAAAATGTACTGGATAAAATTGTAATAAAAAATTTTCGGCTAGATATTAAAAATGAGGAAATTGAAAAATAACAAAGGAATAGTTTTTTGGATTACTGGTTTATCTGGATCTGGTAAAACCACAATAGCAAAAAAAATTACTCCAGAAATTAAAAAACTTTTTGGACCAACGATCATAATTAGTGGAGATGATTTAAGGAAAATCTTTAAATTTAAAGGTTACACTAGTTCGGAGAGACTAGAGTTAGGATATAGATATAGTAATTTGCTAAAATATTTTTCAAACCAAAAAATTAATGTTGTTTTTGCAGTCATCGGTTTATTCAATAAACTGCGTTCTTACAATAAAAAAACTCTTAAAAATTATGTCGAGATTTATTTAAAGACAAATATCAAAAATTTAACTAAATTTTCTAAAAAAAAACATTATAGACGAAATCATAAGTTTGTTTGGGGGAGAGATCTTAAAGCAGAATTTCCAAAAAATCCTGATATTGTTATTAAAAATGATTTTTACAAATCAACTGATGAAATTTCAAAAACTATAATGAAAAAAATTAAAAAAATTGCTTTTAAATAAACTAAGAATATATGTTAAACGTTAATTCTCTAATCAAAGTAATCAAGAAAAATAATTGTAGTTTTTTTACTGGAGTACCTGATAGCGTATTAAAAGAATTAAGTTTTTCACTAAAAAATTTACCAAAAAAACAGCATATTATAGCTGCTAATGAAGGTGCAGCAGTATCAATAGGTATAGGACATTACCTTTCTACAAAAAAAATTCCTTGCGTATATATGCAAAATTCTGGGTTAGCAAATGCGGTAAATCCCTTAATTTCTATTGCTAACAAAAAAGTATATTCAATACCGTTAATTTTAGTAATTGGTTGGAGAGGATCACCTAACAAAAAAGATGAACCACAACATAAAGCAAAAGGAAGAATTACATGTCAGATATTAAAGCTATTAAATATAAAATATTCAGTACTAAAAAATGAAAAAGATTTAATTAAATTTAACAATCAAGTAAAGAATGCAAAAAAAAATAACGAAATAGTTGCATGTTTAATTGAGCAAGGTGCTTTAAAAAGATCTAAGAAAAATCTAAAATTTAAAGATACATTTAAATTAGATAAACAAATTTTTTTAAAGTCATTACTGTCTGTTATCGATAAAAAAACAAAAATTATTTCTAGTACTGGATATAATTCAAGAGAGTTATTTTATGCTAGAAAAAGTTACAATTTTAAAAAAGGAGAGGATTTTTATATGGTAGGCGGAATGGGCCATACATCCTCAGTGTCTTTAGGATACTCCCTTTTTTCAAAAAATAAAACAATATGTATAGATGGAGATGGATCATTACTAATGCATCTGGGATCTATAAAAACCTTGGGGGAATTTTCAAATAATAACTTAAAATATATTTTATTAAACAATAATTCTCATGACTCTGTTGGAGGCCAATCTACCTATATGAAAAACGTTAACTTAAAGAATTTATCAAAAAGTTTGGGCTTTAAGAACTTTTACCAGATTACAAATAAAACAAATTTAAATAAAAAAATTAAAAACTTTTTAGATAAAAAAAGTTTAAATTTTCTCGAAGTTCGAATAAGCAATAATAAAATTAAAGATCTTCCAAGACCAAAAAATTTGATACAATTAAAAAAAATGTTCATGAAGTAGATGATTAATTCAATAAAGGATTTAAAAAATTTTGTTAATGATAAGAATTTCAAAAAAGTATTTTTTTTATGTGGAGAAAAATCATTTACTATTTCTGGTGCAAAAAAAATTTTTGAACAAATAAAGAAAAATAAAGAAGTAAGTATTTTTTTAAAAAAATCACATATTCCAATTTACGATGAACTAATTGAAATTATTCATTTTGTTCAAAAATTTAAGCCAGATTTAATAATTGCTATTGGAGGTGGTGCAATAATTGATTACGCAAAGATTGCTAATGTCGTAGAATATCGTCAAGATTTAAAAAATCTAATAATAAATTATTCGTACCCATTTGAAAAAAAATTCACAAAACTTATTGTCATACCAACGACTGCTGGATCTGGAGCAGAAGTGACCTCAAATGCTGTAATTTATATTAATAAAATTAAATACTCTTTTGAGAGTGAATTATTAGTTCCAGATAATTACTTTTTAATACCAGAATTTCTTTTATCTGCCCCAGATAATATAAAAGCTTCAGCAGGATTTGATGCAATTGCACAAGCGCTCGAATCTTTAGTTTCAAAAAAATCTAATGATAAAAGCTTAGAGTTTGCAATTAGATCATTAAATATTTCATTAGAAAATTATTTAAAATTTTTAGATACACCTAATTTTAAAAATGCCTCTGAAATGAGTATTGCGGCCAATCTAGCTGGTAAGGCAATAAGTATTTCTAAAACAACAGCTCCACACGCTACCTCTTATCCATTTACATCTCTTTTTAATATTAACCATGGTCATGCTGTTTCTCTATTCTTTGAAAAATTTTTTAGATTTAATTTTGAAAATTTAAGCAAATCTGAGACTAATTTTGATTTATCTGAAAGATTTAATTTAATTTTTAAAGTTTTTAAAGTTAGAAATATAAATGAGTTTAATTTAAAAATTTCAGAATTAAAACTTAAATCTAACTTAGATTGTGATTTGGTTAAATTAAATGTTGATACAAAAAAAAACTTTAAAAAAATTTTGGATGGTATTAATTTATTAAGGCTAGGAAATAATCCCGTAAAAATAAAAGAGCAAGATATTTATAAAATAATAGTTAAAGAATAAATTTATCTTTTTACAATAAAACTAGGTTTCTTGTAGTACATTACCTTTTGAATTTTAAATTTCTTGTTTTTTTTTAGATATTCTTTTGTCGCTTTTGTTGCTCCTTGTACAATTTTAAAATCATCAACTAATATGATTCCATTTTTAACAACTTTGTCTGCAAGATAATCGAACGCGCATTTGGTACCTTCATAAACATCCATATCTAAATGCAGTAATGCAATTTTTAGTTTCTTATTTTTTTTTATAAATTTTGGAATTGTCTCTGTAACATCACCTTTTATAAGTTGAAAATTTTTGAAATTCTTGTCTTTTAAATATTTTTCTAATTCAGAATGATTAATACCATTGCCTGCTGACTTCTCCCAAGATCTTAAAAATAATTTATCTCCTTTTAATTTAGGTTTAGGAAATTTACCAAAAACGTCGAAACCAAATACCCTTCTTCTTATCTTTAAGTCTAAAAATTTTCCAAAGGTTAATAACTTGATAAATGATGCGCCTTTAAATACACCACATTCAACTATATCGCCCTTTACTTTTAAAATTCTTTTATAAATTTCATATAAATTTGTTAATTGAATTATTCTATTTGGCTGCGAACGAAGATAGAAAGCATTTTCTGCATACCAAATATCGTCCTCTTTTAGTTTTTTAAAATTATTTTTTGAAAAAACTCTTGGCATACTTTGTTAAATCAGAATTAAAATAATTAATCAATTATCAATCAATTTTTATAAAACAAATTAGTTTTTTGTTGAAAACTAACTTAATTTTTTTTTTCATATTTTTTAAAAATATAAATATGATGTATACATTATTTAATTAGATATGAAAAAAAAATTTATCAGTAATATTAAAATAGTTAAAAAAAAAGAAGCAGATAAATACTTTACAAGAAATTTGGATTTTTTTAATAGTTCAAAAAATGATTATAGAATAGTAGATTTAATTAAAGTGAATAAAATTAAACCGAATAGTATTCTTGAAATTGGATGTGCAAATGGAATTAAATTAAATGAATATCAGATTAATCTTAACTCAAGAATAAATTATGGAATTGACTTATCTTCCAAAGCTATAAAATCTGGTAAAAAGAAATTTAAGAAGTTGAAATTGATAAAAATGTCCTCTCTAGAAATTGAAAAAATTAAAATGAAATTTGATTTGATAATCTGTGGTTTCTTTTTATATCTTTTAGATAGAGAGGAAATATTTAAACAATTTGATTTGATCTATAAAAAATTAAATAAAAATGGATATTTAATAATTCAAGACTGCGATCCTTTATTTAAACACACAAATTCATCTGTCCACAACAAAAACCTCAAAACATTCAAAATGAGCTATGATAACTTTCTTGAAGAAAGTGGTTTATTTAAGATAATTTACAAAATTAGAAATAATACTAATTTGATGACTGCACATGATACTAAAAATTTTAAATCTGAAGACACTGCAATTACACTATTTAAAAAAATTGATTTTATTAAGGCTTATCCAGAAAATGTGTAATTAACGAAATTAACTAAAATAATCCTTAATGT
Source organism: uncultured Pelagibacteraceae bacterium (assembly GCA_902541825.1). Taxonomy (GTDB): domain Bacteria; phylum Pseudomonadota; class Alphaproteobacteria; order Pelagibacterales; family Pelagibacteraceae; genus Pelagibacter. Next base: position 7,721 of record CACBRY010000023.1, read on the forward strand.
TAGTTTGGATTATAGATGATATAAAATAAATATTTATGAGTAAAAAAAAAATTATCTTGATTGGCGCAAGTGGTACTTTGGGCAAATATTTTTTTGAAAATTTGGCTAAAGATAAAAATATAATTATGGTTTGTGGTGCAGATAATAATTTAAAAACTGACCTTAAATTGAGGAATAAAAAATTTAAACTCGATATAACAAATGAAATAGAGATCAAAAGATTTTTTGAGAAATTAAAAAAATTATATGGAGAATTTGATTGCTTAATAAATAATGCTGCATATACAACCGAGACAGCACTAAAAGAAAATAAATTTAAAAAAAAAGATTATTTCGACACCATTAATTGGAGAAGAAGTGTGGATATAAATTTAACG
>CACBRY010000024.1 GCA_902541825.1 uncultured Pelagibacteraceae bacterium
TTTGATTGATGTAAAAGTCCCTAAACAAAAAAATTTTAACTTTCCAAAGGGTATTTTTTATAAACCAGAAAAAAAGATTAAACTCAGTAACAAGTTAAACTATAATATAAAAAATTTTGAATGTGGAAACTTCAAAATTAATATTAATAGAAAAAATTATACAAAAATATTCAATAAATTTAAGAAAAAGATAAAGAGTGGCGAGACATATCAAATTAAAATTTGCACTAAATATAAAACAAAGTCAAAAATCAATCCGTTAGATTTTTTTTCAAGGTTATCTGATACCAATCTAGCCCCAGAGGCTTTTATGATTAAAGATAATAATTATTCAATTATTAGCTGTTCCCCAGAAACTTTAGTTATAAAAAAAGGAAGCGACATATCTACAAAACCAATAGCTGGGACCGTAAAAAAAACTAAGCAGTTAAATAAAATAAAAGCATTAAATTATTTTAGAAAAAATTTAAAAGAAACCAAAGAGCATAATATGATTGTTGATATGGAAAGAAATGATTTATCAAGAATTTGCAAGGTAGGTTCAGTAAAATTATCTAAACAAAAAATCGTTGAGGAATATAAAGACCTTTTTCATTATGTTAGCTTAATTAAGGGAAAATTAAAAAAAAATATAAATAATTTTGAAATAATTAAAGCAATGATGCCAGGCGGTTCAGTTATTGGGTGTCCAAAGATAAATACGCTTAATCTTTTAAACAATCAGGAAAAAGAAAATAGAAATATTTATACAGGAAGTTTTGGTTACATAAAATTTAATGGCGATATGAGATTTAATATAATTATAAGATCAATTTTAAATTTTAAAAATATATCTGAAATTTCAGTTGCCTCAGGGGTCGTTGTCGATAGTAATGCCAATCATGAGTTTAATGAAAATTTTCTTAAAGCTAAGGCGTTAATAGATTTATTCAAATGATTTATGTAATTGACCATAACGACTCCTTTACTCATAATGTAGTTCATCAATTTGCTTTATTTGATAAAGTTGAGTGTGATAACTATGATAAAGTTAGCGAAAATAAAATTAAGCAAGCATCAACTATAATTCTTTCACCTGGACCAGGTAATCCTAAGAATTATCCAATCACTTCAAAAATTTATAAAAAATATAAAGGTAAAAAAAAAATAATAGGTATCTGTTTAGGATTTCAACATATTTTATTTTGTGAGGGTGCAAAAATTGTTGAACAAAAAAAAATTTATCATGGTTTTCAATCAAATGTAAAAGTCATCACTAATAAATCTTTATTCAAAAAAGGAAAAATATTTAAAGTTGGCAGGTACCATTCTTTAAAATTAAAAGAGCCTTTTAAATCTTATAATTTTGAGATAACTATGAGATGTTTGAATTCAAAAGTCGCGATGGCGTTTGAAAATCAAAAGGAAAGAATATATGGATTTCAATTTCACCCTGAATCTTTTTTAACTATCAATGGTAACTTACTTATTAAAAAAATCTTATCAGCTTAAAGACTTAAAACAGATGGAGTTTCAAGATCTTTGGGGAGATCATGGAATTTTTACAACGATGTGGATTTTTGGCAAACCAGCAAAAATTTTATTCTTTGATAATCATTTAAAAAATTTAATTTTATCATTAAAAAAATATCAAATAAAAAAAAAATCTTTAAAGTCAGATATTTTAAAAATAATTAATAAAAATTTATCCAAAAAGAGGAAATATAATCATCTATTGAGAATTGCCATAAATAAGAAAATTATTTCAATATCTTTAAGAAAAAGAGTTAAACCAAAATTGAATTTTAATTTAAGGTTAGTAAAATTAAAAAGAGAAAAACCAGAATTTAAAAATTTAAAATACAAAAAGATTTTATTTTATTTATCTAAAATGGATAATTCTCAATCTGATATTGCATTGGTATCCAATAATAAATTATTAGAGACCGGAACCTCAAATTTATTGTTTGTTAAAAATCAAAAATTCTTTACACCCAAAAAAGATTATTATGAGGGAAATACTTATAAATTTTTTAAAACAAAAATAAGAAAGATAATTAAAAAAGATATTTTGCTTAAAGAAATAAAAAATTATGATGAAATATTATTAATAGGATCTGGCAAAGGTGTTACTTCAGTTAAAACTATAAATGAGCTTAAATGGAAAAGAAAAAACCTAAAAAAATTCAAGTTTCTATCAAAACAATATGATGCAGTTATAAATAAATGTAATTCTTATAGATTTTAGCAAATGAAAGACCCAAACAATCCTTGTTTATTTTGTAATGTTAAAAAAAGTGGATGTGCTCATGAAAATGAATTGGCATATGCAAGTTATGACTCATATCCAGTTTCAGAACATCATTGTTTGATTATACCTAAAAGACACATAAAAGATTATTTTGACTTATCTAATGATGAATTGGTTGCCTGTAATGATCTTTTAAAAATTGTAAAAAAAGAAATAATCAATAAAGATCCATTAGTTAAAGGATTTAATCTAGGCACAAATATAGGAATTGTATCTGGTCAATCTATTTTACATTGTCATTTTCATCTGATTCCCCGAAGAGAAGGAGATGTAGATAATCCTCAGGGTGGAGTACGATCGGTCATTCCAAACAAACAACATTATAAAAGAAATAATTAGCCTGTTATAAAAGACAAATTGACCCTAGTTTGAGGTTGAACTATAAATTCAACTATATATAAAACTTTAGAATTAATTCAAAATTTAACAAAAGGCGGAAATGTTAAGCAACAATCCATTTTCAATTTTATCAGAAACCATTTCACCATTTGCTATGCAATCTTTTATTATCGCAATGGTTTTGTTGATTGCAGTTGGAACTATTATTCAAATGATACATCATAAAAATTTGACTTATTTTTTTAATAACGCAAAAAAAGCAAAACTATCAGCGACAAAAGAACTAGGTGTTGGAGAAAAAGTTTCCGTGATTGCTAAAACAACAGTTGTTGATATTGGTACTACCTCTGAATTAGGTTTTGGTAAAAGAAGACTGGCCCATGTTTTAGGAATGTACGGAACAATTTTATTTTGGGTGTCTTCAGCTGTTTTAGTTTTTTGTTACACAGGTGCTGATAAACCAAGTTCTCAAACTTGGTCATTAATTTGGCATGCAGGAGCAATATTAACTTGCTTGGGCGGGTATTGGTTTTGGTTTTTTTTAAGAGTAGACGTATCAGCTGAAGCTCATCCTTGGTATAGAATCATTAAAGCTGATTTATTTGTTTTAGCTTTACTTGCATGTTCAACTTTTGGGTTAGCATGGTCTTACACTCAATTTAACGGACAAATGGGATTATCATATTTATTTTTAACTTTATTTGTTGCATCTAATTTAATTTTATTTGGTGGCGTTTATTGGTCTAAATTTGCCCATATGTTCTACAAACCAGGAGCAGCAATACAAAAAAATCTAGCTGAAGCTGATGGTTCAAGAGACAATCTTCCTCCACCAGCAGATGCCCCTGAGCAATTTGGCTTAGGTATAAAAAGAGAAGAGCCAAAACACTATTAATATGTTATTAGAGAAAGGAGAAAAATAAATTATGTCAACTTTTGTATACATGACAAGATGTGATGGTTGTGGACATTGTGTAGATATATGTCCTTCGGACATCATGCATATAGATGAAAATATTCGAAGAGCAAAAAACATTGAACCAAATTTTTGTTGGGAATGTTACTCATGCGTTAAAGCATGTCCTAATCATGCAATTGACGTAAGAGGGTATGCTGATTTTGCTCCTATGGGTCACAGTGTAAGAGTTAGAAGAGAAGAAGAAAAAGGAACCATCTCTTGGAAAATCAAATTTAGAAATGGAACAGAAAAGAATTTCGTATCCCCAATAACAACAAAACCCTGGGGTAAATTTATTCCTAAACTTGCTGAAGGTGACACTCCTAACCAAGGAGAAATTAATTCACAAAGATTATATAGTGAGCCAGAGGGTTTAAATACTAATAAAGAATTACCATCAGTTCCAAAAGAGTCTTTTAAAAAAGGTGTTTATTATTAATGGCTAAGCACAAAACACATTATGAGGAATGTGATGTATTAGTTGTTGGTGGTGGAATGGCTGGTACTGGAGCAACATTTGAGGCCAGACATTGGGGAAGAGATTTAAAAATTGTTTGTGTTGAAAAAGCAAATATTGATCGAAGTGGTGCAGTCGCACAAGGTTTATATGCAATCAATTGTTACATGGGTATGCAATGGGATGAAAATCAACCTGAGGACCATGTTAGATATGCCAGAAATGATCTAATGGGAATGGTTAGAGAAGATTTAGGTTATGATATGGCTCGTCATGTAGACTCAACTGTTCACATGTTTGATGAGTGGGGTCTTCCGATGATGAAAAATGAAAAAACTGGAAGATACTTAAGGGAAGGTAAATGGCAAATCATGATACATGGTGAAAGCTATAAACCAATCGTTGCTGAGGCAGCAAAAAAATCTGCAGATAAAATTTATAATAGAATAATGGTTACTCATTTATTAATGGATGAAGCTCAAGAAAATAGAATTGGTGGAGCTGTTGGATTTAATATGAGAACAGGAGATTTTCATGTATTTAGAGCTAAAGCAGTTATTGTTGCAGCAGGTGGTGCATCGCATATTTTTAAACCAAGAGCGGTTGGAGAAGGTATGGGAAGAACTTGGTATGCACCATGGAGTAATGGATCTGCATATGCACTACCTATTGCTGCAGGCGCAAAGATGACTCAAATGGAAAATAGAATTGTTTTGTGTAGATTTAAAGATGGTTATGGACCTGTTGGAGCATATTTTTTACATTTAAAAACATATACACAAAATGCTAATGGCGAAAATTATGAAAAAAAATGGTATGATCAAACTAAAGAATTAGTTGGCGAATATATTGATCATCATCCAACTCCTACTTGTTTAAGAAACCACGCATTTATACAAGAAGTTGCTGCCGGAGGCGGACCGATCCACATGGTAACTAAAGAGGCTTTTCAAGATCCACATTTAGAAACAGTTGGATGGGAAAACTTTTTAGGGATGACAGTTGGACAAGCTGTTGTTTGGGCATCACAAAATATTGATCCAAAGTATACAAATCCTGAATTAACAACATCAGAACCTTACGTTATGGGATCACATGCGACATGTTCAGGAGCATGGGTTAGTGGACCTGAAGATTTATCTCCACCAGAATACTTCTGGGGTTACAACAGAATGTTAACAATCGATGGACTTTTTGGTGCAGGGGATACAGTGGGTGGTAGTGCACATAAATTTTCATCAGGATCTTTTACAGAGGGTAGATTAGCAGCAAAAGCAGCAGTAAAATATATTGAAGATAAAAAAGCTGAAGGAATAAATGTAACAGATAAACAATGTGATAATTTTAAAAAAGCTGTCTACAAACCATTAGAAACTTATACAGTTGCTCAAAATGAGATAACAGGAGGAACAGTTTCACCAAGTTATATTTCTCCAATACAAGGATTACAAAGACTTCAAAAGATTATGGATGAATACGTTGGGGGTATTACCTCAAACTATATGACCAACGGAAATTTACTTAAAAAGGCTTTAGAACTTTTAACTTGGTTACAAGAGGATTTAGAGCATGTTGGTGCAGAAGATTATCATCAGTTAATGAGAGCTTGGGAGTTGAAACATAGAGCTTTGACATCACAGTGTGTGACTGAGCATACTTTATTTAGGGAGGAAACTCGTTGGCCGGGTTATTATTATAGAGGAGATCATATGAAATTAGACGATGAAAATTGGCATTGTTTGACAGTTTCAAGAAGAGATCCTAAAACTGGTAAATTTACTCTAGAAAAAGTTCCGGTTTATCACATTGTTGATGAAAAAGAGAAAAAGAAGGCCTCATAATTTATTTTAAGAACATTTATGGATCTTTTATCAAAGTCAGATGAAGAGATTTTTAAAATTGGAAAACCCTTTTGGGAAAACCTAGTACGAGCCTCAAATATGAAGGATTATGGAGGTTTTACCAAAGACTTTTCAACACAAATGCTATTTGGAGCAAATGAAGTTGAGCTAGGTAAACAATGGGCAAACAATAAAATTATCACAAATCTAGAAGAAACCTACAAGCCCTTTGGAACTTTAAGACGTGGTGACCACATAACAGTGTTAATCAAACAGACTAACAAGGAAATACCCGGGGAGTTCCTTGGAAGGTTGGTACTTGGGGTTGAGGATGATGAGATCAAAATTTTTGGAGCAACAATTTACTAATTATAGTTTGACAATTTTTTTACTGGGTGTATTCAGAGATTTAGATGCATCTTTCAAATTTAAAAATTCTAAATATCATAGCTAATAAAAAATCAACTTTTATTAAAACTGGAATTTTTTCAGCTATAGCTGCATGTTGGGGTGTTATCTTAGTTGGAACTTTTATTACTTTTAAATAAGTAATATTTTAAGTTTTTATATTTGATGGACGTATTTTTACCTATAGCTCAAGTTTTTATTAATCCAGTAGAAATACTTTTAATAAGTGCGATTGTTGGCGTTCTTTCAGGTTTGTTTGGAGTAGGAGGTGGTTTTTTAATGACACCTTTTTTAATCTTTATGGGTGTTCCTCCAGCTTATGCAGTAGCAAATGAGGCCAACAATATCCTAGCAACTTCTGTATCTGGATCTACCACTCATTGGTTAAAAAATACTTTAGATTATAAAATGGGATTAATGATAGTAATTGGTGGAACAATAGGAACTGTATTAGGTATTTTTACTTTCACTTATTTTAAAGATATTGGAAAAATAGATACAGTAATTTCTTTAGCCTATATGTATATTCTTGCAATAATTGGGACACTGATGTTGGTGGAAAGTTTGGGTGAAATTGACAAAGCCAAAAAAAATATAGTAGAGAAGAAAAAATTACATGTACATTACTGGATCCATGGACTTCCTTTTAGGATGAGATTTCCTAAATCCAAATTATATGAAAGTATATTTACACCTATCGTAATTGGATTAATCGTTGGTTTTATTGCGGCTATCATGGGTATCGGCGGTGCATTCATTTTAGTGCCCGCAATGATTTACATCATTAAGATGCCGACAAAATTAGTGCCTGGAACTTCATTGTTTGTGACCATTTTTGTAAGTGTGATTGTTACATTTCTTCATTCAATTAATTATGGGTCAATTGATTTAATGTTAGTTTTAATGTTAGTTGTGGGATCAATAGTAGGAGTTCAAGTAGGCCAGAAGCTTGGGGAGCAGATTGACAGCTCTGGATTAAAAGCTTTGTTAGCAATTTTATTATTAATAGTCGGGATTGTAATAGCTTACGATACTTTTTTTGCTGAGGAGATTAAGAACGGAGTCACATCTGTAACTTCACCAGATTTAAATTTCTTCTCAAAGTTTATTAGGGAGTTTTCAGAAGATATGCCATTCTTCTATGGATTATTTTCAATCCTGTTTGCTGTTATTTTAGGAATAGGAGCTGCATTTATTAGAAGATCGATTTCAAAATTTAGAGAAAAATATTTTAAAAAGACAGTTAAACAATCTAAATAAAAAATTTTACATAGATCTCAATTGTTAAAATACTCACAATTCCTACAGTCAACATTGATGTAAATCCAACAATAAAAGGTTTATAACCCATATCTTTAATATCTTTTAAATTTGTAGATAAGCCTATAGCT
>CACBRY010000025.1 GCA_902541825.1 uncultured Pelagibacteraceae bacterium
AAAAAAATTGGCAAGAGAGACTAAAATTGAATAATAATACTCCAGAAAATTATATAAAATTAATGAGAAGTGTTAATCCTCTTGTAATACCAAGAAATCATAAAATTGAGGAGTCATTAGAAAAAGCTAACAATAACAATCTTGACACATTTAATAAGCATCTAGAAATTTTAAAAAAACCATATACACTGCAAGAAAACATTTCTGATTATCTTAAAATGGACAGTTCTTCAAAAGAGTATAAAACTTTTTGTGGTACTTAACCCTATTAATCAATTAGAAAATTTTTTCCAATTTTCGACTGGTGGAACTAGATGTTCAAGTGTTGATGAATCTTTTGCTAAAAATACTATATCTGCTGAAATCGATATCCTTTCAGAATTAGATTTGCCTTGTTCTGTGCCATGAATTGTTTTGGAAGGAAATATCAACAAATCATCTTCTTTGGTATCAAACACGACCTTGCTTGAATTTAATATATCTCGTTTTTTAAAAATATTTTCTTTAGCCAAAGATCTTGAATCAAATAATTGAGGAATAAATTCATTATGTTTAGAAGTATCAAAAAACATAATTTTAGCATCATCTTTTTGTTTCTTTAAGTAAAATGCAATAGAAAGATGCGACTGATCATGTGAATGATTATCAATGTGTTCAGTTTTTTTTGAAATTGTTGCCCACGATCTCTGAAAATAAAGATCAAGCTTTTTATGGTTCACTGATAAACTTTCTAAATATTCTAAAATACAATTATTAATTTGAATAAATAAATTTTTAAATTTTGGATTATTGTGCAAATATTCAAATCCTTGCGTATCTCCTGTCCAAGCTTTAGTTGCAGATTTATAATCTAAATTTTTACTTTTTTTTTCCATTAATCGAACTTCTTCAATCATTTTGTTTTTCTCATTTTCTGAAAGTGAGAGTGTCGACTTATAAACTGTCAGCGGAAAAAAATTAAAAATTTTTTGCATAAAAAAAAATTGTTTACAGCACGTAAGGTTCTGGTCTTGCTTTTGCGCCTAATACTCTTTCTACTGCCATATTTGAAATATCGATCGACTGATAAGAACCTGTCGTAATTAGTTCTGTTAAAGCTCTACCAATCCCTGGCGCTTGCATCAATCCTCTTCCAGTAAAACCAGTTGCTAAGTAGACGTTTTCAAATTTAGGATGTTTTCCTACAACAGCATTATTATCTAATCTATTACAATCATAATATCCTGCCCAACCACCAGTTAACTTTAATTCTTCAAATGCTGGAATTCTTTTAGCTAAAGCAGGCCAAACTAATTCCTCAAAATCCTCCCAGGCTGGCTCGAGATCTGTAGCATCAAAAACTGATTTTGGTGAACCAGCTAAATACTCTTTACCCTCAGGTCTCCAATAAACTCCTGTTGTTAAATCTCCAGTTAATGGCATTTCAGGAATATGTTTTGGACACTTAACTCTAAAGACTGTGTGCTTTTGAGGCTCTACTGGAATATCTTCCAATAATTCTTTTGTCCAACATCCAGCCGCAGAAACTATTGTTTTAGCTTTTATCTCAGATAATGATTTAACTTCACCTTTAACAAATTCTGCACCTTGCTCTATCGCTTTACTTTTTAATGCTGTGTGAAAAAGAAAAGGATCAATCCATCCCTCGCTTTTATTGTCAGTAAATGTAGCCGTTTCTATTCCTTCTTTATTTATATAAGGAAAAAACTTATCTAATTCAGAACCTTTGATGTTCTTTGTTCCAGCGTCACATGCTTTATGATTTTCAAGAGCCTTATATTGTTCTTCCGCATGTTCCGGACCAAACATTAATAGATATCCATTTGGCACCATGCTTGCAGTAGGATTAGGATTTTTATCTGTTTTGAGCAACTCTGGTATTTGAAAAATAAATTCTCTCGCAAATTTACCTAATAAAATATTTTCTGTTTGAAAAAATTGTCTTCTAAAGCCGCCAAGAGAAAGCGGAAAGGAAGCTGATTTATATGTTGGGTCTCTTTCAATTACTTTAACTTTTCTTCCCTCTTTGGATAGAAAATAAGCAGTTGCTGCACCAATTATTCCCCCACCAACTATTACAACATCATCCATTTAATTTAGCACCATTAAGTTATAGTTAAGAAATAAAGCATAGAAACACCAAAGTAAATATGGAATCATTAAGTAATAACTTACAAAATTAACACGTTTAAATCTTATAATCAAAATTATTATCAAAGTTATCAAAATCACAAGAACAACTAATGCAAAAAATATTTGATGTAGTCCAAAAAAAACAATACTCCAAGTTGCATTAAAAACTATATGTATAAAATAAATGTAAATTGTATTTACATCTCTTTTTTTACTATGCCAAAAAAACCAAATAGCTAATGTCATCATTATGTAAAGTGTTGTCCAAACAGGTGCAAATATCCAATCTGGTGGATTATAATTCGATTTCACAAGACTGGAATACCAGGGCTCTTTGAAGCTAATTGAGACTAAACCTCCAGTAAATGATGCGGAAAAAGTGACAATTAAAAAAAGAATTAATGAATAAAATTTATTTTTTAGCATATTAGTATTATACATCTTTATAATATGAATAAAAAAACTATTTGGATCACAGGTGGTAGCACAGGGATTGGTAAAGCTTTAGCAATAAAATTTGCCAAAGAAGGTTGGAATGTTGCAATATCTGCAAGACGTGAAAATTTACTAAAAGAAACTTGTAAAGAACATGAAAATATTAGTTCTTTTCCATTAGACGTAACCGATAAGAATAAATGTAAAGAAGTTTTTCAGAATATAGTAGATACTTTTCAGAGTGTGGATATTTGTTTTTTCTCAACTGGCACATGGGATCCCAAGAAAGAAAAAGATATTGATGTTGAACAAATTGAAAATGTATTTAAAGTAAATTTTTTTGGAACATTAAATAGCATTAAAGCTGTAGAGAAATATTTTAAAGATAAAAAAAGTGGGACAATAACTATAGTCTCCTCAATCGCTGGTTACCGAGGATTACCTAATTCAACTGGATATGGGCCATCGAAATCAGCTTTAAATAATTTAGCTGAAAGCTTATATTTCGATTTTGGTAGATCAAATGTTCGGGTGTGTCTTGTCTCACCAGGTTTTATTAAAACACCAATGACCGATAAAAATGATTTTAAAATGCCTTTCTTAAAAACTTCTGAATATGCTGCAGAAAAAATTTATGATGGTTTAGTAAACAAAAATTCTTTTGAAATTCATTTTCCAAAATCTTTAACAACTATATTGAAAGTATTAAGTTTCTTACCAAACAAAATTTATTTTGGCTTAATTGGGAAACTTACAAAATATCAAAAAAAAAATTAATCTTTTACAAAAACAACAGTTAATTCAGCAACTTTGAAACCAAACTTAGTCATTGTAGCCCTGTTAATTGCTACACGTTCATCTTGTTTAAAAATCCAATCATCAAAAGTAATTTTCATTTCTTTACCTTTGACTGGGACTAACAAAACATATTCAAATTTAAAAGCTGGACCATACGAATATCCTTTAGCTTTACCAACAACATCTCCTGCCGTACCCTCGTAATTATTTTCATCAATTTTAGTGATCTGCCATTGTCTGGTTTGAATTTCCCCATCATCCCAGTTAAATTTTTCGTCGAGTATCAGTTGGTTGCCATCCCATTTTCCGTTTAAATCTGCAGAAAATTGTCTTGTGACTTTTCCAGATCTATTTTGAAGCACACCCCAAGCTTTTACATTGCCGGACAAATAATTTTCAATAATCAATCTAGGTTCTTTATTTTTAAAATCTTCTGGTTTCATAGCGCTATTTTTTGAGCAGTTTGTAATTAAGAAAAGAAAAATTATCAATAAAATTGATTTGCTATTTTTAAGTTTAATCATTTGTTTCCTTTAAAGATCATTTATTTTGAAGTGAAAATTGAATTAAATCTATATTTTTCGATTTAAATCCTGCCTCACAATAAGAAAGGTAAAATTCCCACATTCTTTTAAAAGTTAAATCAAATCCTTGTTTCTTAATTAGATCCCACTTCTTATTAAATTCATTTCTCCATATTGCTAATGTATCAGAATAATGATCTGCATAGGAATCATACGACTTGATAGCTAGACCATTTTCTGAGACATATTTATTAATAATATTCTTACTTGGTAAAAAACCTCCAGGAAAAATATATTTTTGTATAAAGTCTGTCTTGTTTTTATATCGGTCAAACATATTATCATCTATAGTGATAGCCTGAATAGCAGCTCTTCCATCATCTGATAGATTGTCTTTAATAGTTTTAAAATAACTTTCTAGGTAATTTCGTCCAACAGCTTCTATCATTTCTATTGAAGCAATTGAATTATATTTATTTTTTAAATCTCTATAATCTTTAATTTCAATATTTACTTTTTCGTTTAAGCCACATTCGTGAATTCTTTTTTTTGCATATTCAAATTGTTTTTTCGATATAGTAATACAATCTAATTTAACATCATATTTTTTTCCTAAATATTCAGCAAAACCACCCCAACCACATCCGATCTCTAAAATTTTGTCACCGTTATTTGGTTTTATTAAATCTATTAATTTTTGATATTTATTATTTTGTGCATTAGACAAATCTTTATTTCTCTCATCAAATATTGCACTTGAATATGTTAAGGTTTTATCAAGCCATAGTGCAAAAAAATCGTTGCCTAAGTCGTAATGTTTTGAAATATTATCTTTACTTCTACCTCTAGTGTTTTTAATAAATATATTTTTTACGTAATTGACCATTGGAAAGTCTAATAGACCTGAAAATTTATAAATTATTTTAATATTTCTTGCAGTGATTTCTATCAAATTTGAAAGATTATCAGTTTCAAATTCATCCCTCATATAAGATTCTGCAAAACCAACACTTCCTCCTTTTATTAAGTTAAAAGTAAAATTTGGTTTTTTTATCTTTAAAACTGATTTTAAAGGACTATTAGGGTTTCCAAATTTTAATAATTCACCATTATATTTTGTGATCTCTAAATACCCGTGCTTAATATCTTTTAAAATTTTGAAGACGATTTGATCTGAAAAGTTATATAATCCCATTAATTTTCAAAAGTAATATTATTTTTAATTTTAAGTTTTTTCTTTACAAATTTTATTCCTTTAAGCCATAATTTAAAGGCTTCAAAATGTATCGCCGATATAATTTTAAATGTCATTAAAGGATGTTTTATGTATGATTTAAGTAACTCTATGGTTGTAAAATCTACCCTTTTTCCCTCTTGCGATGCAAATAAGATTTTTTCGTTTTGCTGATATTGATCAATTATGACTGAAATCTTTTCAGAAGGTTTTAAGATTCTAAAAAAATAATTACAATTCATTTCAATAAACGGAGACACATGAAATTTTTTGAAACAGTTGTGTTGTAACATTTTATTTTTCTCTACTCTAAAAATATAAGTATGTTGTTCTCCAAAAGTATTTTTTACCTCATATAATATTGAAATTAAATTTTCATTATGATCATAAACAAAGAAAACACTAAGAGGATTAAACACATAACCAAAAATTCTTGGATAGCACAAAAGCTTTATTCTTATATCTTTTGAAAAGATATTATTTTCCTCTAAATTTTTTTTCACCCATTCAGTCAAAGATGAGCCATCTCTTTGACCATGATCTTTGTCAAAAAAACTAATTAGATTAAACCGATTATATGAGAAAAAACTTATATTTTTATTCAGTTTATTTAGATCAGATAAATCAATTAATAATGAAAATACACTGTACTTAAAATAATGTTTTTTTGGTTTAAATCTTTTGTGTATTACCGTTCCATTATAAATTGAGCTAGTCATCAAGGTTTTTTAGCATTTCAATTGATGATTTTATTCCATCTTCATGAAAACCGTAACCAAAATAACTACCACAAAAAAGAATATTTCTTTTATTTTGCAAATTTTTAAGCTTACTTTGATAATCTAAAGCAGATTGATCAAAATATGGGTGAGTGAATTTAACTTTTTTCAAAATTTTTGTTTCATCAATATCGAGGTATGGATTTAGTGTAAGAAATATATTTTTCTCACATTCTAAATTTTGAAGTAAATTTAACCAATAAGTGATTGAATTTTTTTCAATTTCATTTTTCTTCATAGAAGAGTTCCAGGCACACCAGGCATTCTTGTTTTTTGGCATAACTGTCTCATCTGTGTGTATGTAAGCCAAATTTTCTTTATAACTGAAATTTGACAAAACTTCTTTCTCTTGATCAGTTGGATTTTCAATCATTGATAATGCTTCGTCCGCATGTGTTGCAATAATTACTTTGTCGTAATCAAAAAATTCATTTTTTCCACCATAATACAAATCAATACCATTTGATTTACTAATGATTTTATTGACTTTATAATTCTTAAAATATTCTCCACTAATTTTTGATAGAATAGTTTTTACATATGACCTACTTCTATTTGAGACTGTGTACCATTGTGGTCTATTTTTAAGTTTAAATAATCCATGATTTTGAAAAAATTTTAAAAAGAATTTTAAAGGCATCTTATTCGCAGCATATGGTGGCATCGACCAGATTGCTGATACCATAGGTATTAAATGATAATTGATAAATTCTTTTGAAAGATTGTTTTTAATCAAATAATCACCCAATGTGATTTTCTCATTTAAATTATAAAGTTTATCAGATTTTTTATAAAATTTTATAATATCAAAAAACATTTTTAGAAATTTAATATTAAATAAATTTGCCTTATTGGAAAAAATTCCACTTAATCCTTTTCCACAGTATTCAAAGTTTGAGTCTTGTACTGATACAGAAAAAGACATGTTGCTTTTTTCAATTTCAATTTTATTTTCATTAAAAAAATTTATCAAATTTGGGTAAGTTTCAAAGTTAAACACTATAAAGCCTATATCTACTGGAACTTTTTTAGTTCCAATCATAAGGTCAATTGTATGTGAATGACCACCAAAGTGATCTTCTTTTTCAAATAGATCTACGTGATTCTTTTTTGAGAGATAATAAGCAGCACTTAATCCTGAAATGCCTGAACCAACTACAGCAATTTTCATCAATAATTATGCTGCATCTTCTTTAAATTCATCCATGCTAGGACATGTGCAGAAAATATTTTTATCACCATAAACATTGTCTACTCTTGCAACTGGTGGCCAAAATTTATTTACTTTTAAAAATTTAGCTGGGTAAGCGGCCTCTTCTCTAGAATACTTGTGTGTCCAATTATCGGAGGCTAACTCAGTATCAGTATGAGGAGCGTTTTTAATTGGATTATCAACTTTATCAAATTTACCAGTTTTAATTAGATCAATTTCTTGTTTAATCTTAATTAAGGTGTCACAAAACCTATCTAGCTCTGACAAGGTCTCACTTTCTGTAGGTTCAATCATCATTGTTCCAGCCACAGGCCAAGACATTGTTGGTGCGTGAAAACCAAAATCAATTAATCTTTTTGCGATATCTTCCTCAGTGATACCCGTTTCTGATTTGATTGACCTAATATCAATTATACATTCGTGAGCAACATTACCATTTGAACCTTTGTACAAGA
>CACBRY010000026.1 GCA_902541825.1 uncultured Pelagibacteraceae bacterium
TATCATAAAAAGATTGAAATGCATCATCAATAGTAAGAAGAATCTTTTTTTCTTTTTTAGAAATATCAAACTCATTTACAAAATCTTTTGGATGGTAGAAGGTTAAGTTAGCATCTAAAATAAGATCAACGTGTTCCCTAAAAATATCCATTGATATATTTGTTGATGGATATTTAAATTCATTAAATCGATGGTACATAATAGATAGTACACCCTCATCATTGGAAAAATACTTAACATTATTTTCTTGTGCGTTTGAATTAAAAGTCCATATAATTAAAAAAATGAATAAATTAATTATAGATGCTGTTAAAGATAATATTTTTTTTATGATCATTAATGATAATAATACTTATAGTGTTACTCATGAAAATAGCAAAAATAATTATGAAAAACTAATTATTTTACTTATTGATTTTTTAAAAAATAATAATTTAGAGATTAGTGATATCAGATCAATTTATATTAATAGAGGCCCCGGTAGTTTTGCAGGTATTAGAAATTCTTTATCGACAATTAAAGCTATTCATATGATTAAAAAAATTGATTATTATTGCTTTAGTTTTAAAGACTTTGAGAATGAAATTGATATTAAATACGAGAATATACCGCGTCTTTGCAGTAAATTTAACCTTAAAAAAAATTTGATTAAACCTTATTATATAAGTTAAAATTAAGTATGGCAGATACAGCAGATACAATTGAACAAAAATGTTTAGCTAAAGGCGTTAAACTTACAGAACAAAGAAAAATTATTGCAAAAATAATTTCGGAATCAAAGTCTGAGTATGGAGAGTCAGATCACCCAGATGTAGATGAGCTTTACAACCGTGTTTCGAAAGTTGATCCAAAAATAAGTATAGCTACAGTTTATAGAACAGTAAAATTATTTGAAGAGGCTGGGATTTTAACAAAACATGATTTTAAAGGTGGAAAGGCAAGATATGAAGCAATGATAGAAAGCCATCATGATCATTTGATAGATATCAAAACAGGTGAGATCATAGAATTTGTTGATGAAGAGATAGAAAAACTTCAGAAAAAAGTTGCTGAAAAATATGGTTACGAATTAGTAGATCATAAATTGGAATTATATGGGGTTAAAAAAAAGCCTCAATAAATGAGTCAAAAAATTTTCATTAAAACTTTTGGGTGCCAAATGAATGAGTATGACTCTAATAGAATATTGGATACTGTAAAAAAAATTGGTTATGAGAAGACAGAAAAATATGAGGATGCTAATTGTTATTTGCTAAACACGTGTCACATAAGAGACAAAGCAAAAGAAAAAGTTTATTCAGAAATAGGTAGAGTAAAAAAAATTTTTAGATCTAGTAAAAAACCATTAGTAATTATTGTGGGCTGTGTTGCTCAAGCAGAAAATCAGGAAATGTTAAAAAGAGAACCCTTTATTGATTTGGTAATAGGTCCTCAAGCTTATCATAAAATTAATGATACAATTCTGAATTACGTTGAAAAGAAAAGCAAACTTGAAGAAACAGAGTTTGATGCAGTCACAAAATTTGAATATTTAAGTAAAATAAAAAATAAAGCAGAAAAGGTTTCATCTTTTTTAACCATTCAAGAAGGTTGTGATAAGTTCTGTCATTTTTGTGTAGTTCCCTATACTAGAGGACCAGAGTATTCTAGACCACCTGGTCAAATTTTAGATGAAGCAAAATATTTGGTTGATAATGGCGTAAGAGAAATAACTCTGTTAGGTCAAAACGTAAATGCTTATGAAAGTGATGGTTATCGTTTATCAGATTTAATTGTAAGTATTGAAAAATTAAGTGAAATTAAAAGAGTTAGGTATACAACATCTCATCCAAAAGATATGACGAACGACTTAATAGAAGTTTATAAAAGTTCAAATAAACTTATGCCACTGGTGCATTTACCAGTGCAAAGTGGATCGAATAAAATATTAAAATTAATGAATAGAAATCATTCTATTGAACATTACCTTGAAACATTTAGCAAACTTAAAGAAATTAATCCAAAAATAGAATTTTCAAGTGATTTTATTATAGCTTATCCTGGAGAAGAAAATCAGGATTTTAGGGATACTTTAAATTTAATCAAAAAAGTAAAGTTTATAAATTCTTATTCATATATTTTTAGCCCTAGACCTGGAACCGTATCTGAAAATTTAGATTTAATTGATAAAAAAACTTCATTTGAAAGGTTAGAAACAATTCAAAATGAGTTATTTGAAAATCAGATTCAAAAAAACAAATCTTTAGAAAACAGCATTGTGGAAGTGTTAGTTGAAAATTTCACAGAAGATAAAACTAAAACATTTGGAAGATCTAAGCACATGACTTCTGTAATCTTTGATGGTAAGAAAAGTGATATTGGAAAAATTGTGCAAGTAAAAATTAGTAAAAGTAATAGAAGTACTTTATTTGGTGAAATTGTAGATAATTCTAATCAGAAAGTTGCATAAATTTGAGCGGAATAACAAAAAAAAATATTGATCAGGCAATAAAGTTTGTTTACTCGGACAATAACTCTTTAAGTGTAATATTCCATGATAACGATTTGTTAATGGGTGTTGTTGGTGAATTTAATAAAAATTTACAGGAACTTGAAAAAATCACTAAATGTAGTTTATATTCAAGGGGAAATTCTATTCTTATAAAATCAGATCCAGAAACAAATGAAAAGGTAAAGAATGCGATTCAATTTTTAGTTAAACAATTTATTAATAATGGAAATATCGAAAATAAAGATATACTTTCTTCGTTAGACAAATTTATGATTAATGAAAAAATAAAAAATAATAATATAACTGATATAATCAAAACTCCTAAAAAATCTATAATTCCTAGATCTGAAAAACAAAAGAATTATGTCAGAGCTTTAAGACAAAGTGATATTGTAATTTCTGCTGGACCAGCAGGAACAGGTAAAACGTTTTTGGCTGTTGCTGTTGGTTTGACTATGCTTTTGGAGAAAAAAATAGAAAGAATAATTTTATCAAGACCTGCTGTTGAAGCTGGAGAGCGTTTAGGTTTCTTACCTGGTGATATGAAAGAAAAAGTAGATCCTTATTTGAGACCGTTATATGACTCTTTATACGACCTTTTTGATTTCGAAAAAATCCAAAGAATGATAGAAATTGGAGATATAGAAATAGCACCATTAGCTTTTATAAGAGGTCGAACTCTTAAGAATTCCTTTGCAATTTTAGACGAAGCACAAAATGCAACTGATACTCAGATCAAAATGTTTCTTACTCGTATTGGTGAAAATTCAAAAATTGTTGTTAACGGAGATCCAACCCAAATTGATCTACCTAACAAAAATATGTCAGGATTGGTAAGATCAAAAGAATTACTTAGACATTTAAAAGAGATATCAATAGTTGATTTTGATCACTCAGATGTAGTTAGACATCCACTTGTATCAAAAATAGTAAAAGCATATTCAAATAATGATTAAAGTTAGTGTCTTCTCTGAAGAGGAGGCGTGGTCAAAAAGATTGAAAAATACAGATATTTTTTTTAAAAAAATATGTAAGGCTTTTCCAAAGAAATATCAATTTTCAAACAAAAAAGTATCATTGAGCTTGTTACTTTCTAATAATAAAAACATTAAAAAATTAAACAGAAATTTTAGAAATAAAAATAAATCTACCGATATTTTATCTTTTCCATTCAATAAAAAAATTAAACTTTCAAAAAACATGTATTTGGGAGATATAATAATTAGTTATAATTATTTAAATAAGCCTAAATCTCAAGACTTAGAGTTATTTAAACAAAAAACTATTAAAATTTTTATTCATGGTTTTCTTCACCTTTTAGGTTTTAACCATATAAAGAACAAAGATTATTTTAAAATGTTAAGAGAAGAAAATTTTATATATAAACATGTAAAATCTAAAATAAATTAATTTGAAAAAAAAAATTTATATTGAGTCAATTATTTTAATTTTACTAGGTTCCTTTTCATCATTAAGCTTACCTCCATTTAATTATATCCTTATTAATTTTTTTACTTTTAGTTTTTTCTATATTCTCTTGATAAAAATCTTTGAGGTAAGTAAAATCAAAAAGTTATTTTTCCTCTATGGTTGGTTATTTGGACTTGGATATTTTACAAGTAATCTTTATTGGATTTCGATATCATTAACTTTTGATGAAAGCTTTAAGTTTTTGATTCCTCTGACTGTTATTTTAGTACCAGCTTTTTTAGCTTTATTTTATGGTTTAGCTTCATTTTTATTTTTAATCCTAAAGCCAAAGAAAAATTTAAGTTCCTTTTTTCTTTTTTCTCTAATATTTGGATCAATTGAATTCATTAGAGGAACAATAATGACCGGGTTCCCATGGAATTTGATTGCATATAGTTTTTCTAATTATATTGAAATTTTAAGTATTACTTCGATTATTGGTACTTATAGTTTTAATCTTTTTTGTATTTCTCTCTTTGCTAGTACTTCATTTTTAATCTTAAGAGACAACAAAAAAGAAATTATTGTTTGTATTTTATTTCTCATAATAACTTTATGTTTTTATTTTTTTGGCTCTCAACGATTAGAAAAATTTAATAATATTGAGGCTAATAAATTAGATTACAAACTAAGAGTTATAAGCTCAAAAGTTGGTATTGACAGATTTTATAAAGATACCAATCCTATTTCAGTAATCAATGATCTAATTAAAATCAGTTCACCACAAAACAATGTAAAAACAATTTTTATTTGGCCTGAGGGTATATTGCCAGACATTTCAAAAAATCAACTAAAGGAGTATAAATTTTTATTTGAGAATGC
Source organism: uncultured Pelagibacteraceae bacterium (assembly GCA_902541825.1). GTDB lineage: Bacteria > Pseudomonadota > Alphaproteobacteria > Pelagibacterales > Pelagibacteraceae > Pelagibacter. The sequence goes on from CACBRY010000026.1 coordinate 4,784, forward strand.
ATTCAATGAAAATCACATATTATCAATTGGGATTAATGATATAAAAAAAGAAGGTCAAATTATTAAATATTTTAATTCATTAACAATTTATAATCACAATCTTGAAATATTAAATTCATACAACAAAATTAATCTAGTTCCCTTTGGGGAGTTTTTACCCTTTGAAAAAATATTGAGCCTTATAGGATTAAAGACAATCACTAATAATTATCAATCTTATTCAAGGGGAGAAAAAAGAAATATCATACAAGTGAATAAAATTAATTTTTCAGTGAGATTATTACCACTTATTTGTTATGAAATAATTTATAGTGGAAATATTTTTAAAAGCAGTGATTTTGATTTTATTGTAAATATTTCCGAAGATGGATGGTTTGGTCAGTCTATAGGTCCTCATCAACATTTTGTGCACAGTATTTATAGAGCCATTGAAAGTGGCAAATATGTTTTGAGATCTGCTAATAATGGAATAGCCGCAATAGTTAATCCCTTGGGAGTTGTTGAAAAACAAGTCAATTTAAATCAATCTGGTTTCGTTGATTTATTTGAAACAAAAAAAATAGAGCCAACAATATTTTCAAAATATGGAAATAAAATTTTTGCAACAGTAATTTTATTGTATATTTTTTTAATATTTTCATTTAATAGAATTGGAAATGAGTGATTTAAAAAACTATCTTTTTACAAGTGAATCCGTTTCTGAAGGACATCCAGATAAAGTATCCGATAGGATTTCAGATATGGTTGTTGACACTTATATTTCTGGAGATCCTTATTCAAGAGTAGCTTGTGAAACTTTAACCACTACTAATAAAGTTGTTTTAGCAGGTGAAGTTAGAGGACCTCAAATTAAAAAAGATGAATTAATTGAAAAAGTTAGGGGTTGTATAAAAGATATTGGTTATGATCAAGATGGTTTTACCTGGAAAGAAACAACTAAAATAGAAAGTCATTTACATTCACAATCTGCTGATATTGCTATGGGGGTTGACTCATCTAGCAATAAAGATGAGGGCGCAGGAGATCAAGGTATAATGTTTGGTTATGCATGTAATGAAACTGAAGAATTAATGCCAGCACCAATTCATTATTCACATAAGATTTTAAGGCTAATGGCTGCAGATAGGAAATCTGGAAAACTAAAAAATATTGAGCCAGATTCTAAAAGCCAAGTGACATTTGAATATGTTGGAGGCAAACCTTCAAAGATTAAATCAGTGGTTATTTCTTCTCAACACTCAGCTGATATAAACCAATCACAAGTTAGAGATTTGTTAAGACCTTATCTTTTAAAATCTATACCTGAAAAATTTCTCAAAGATTTTAATGAAGATGAGTTTTATGTTAATCCAACAGGTAATTTTGTTATTGGTGGCCCAGATGGTGATTGTGGTTTGACAGGTAGAAAAATTATAGTTGATACATATGGTGGAGCAGCACCACACGGTGGTGGTGCTTTTTCTGGGAAAGATCCAACCAAGGTTGATAGATCAGCAGCATATGCAGCAAGATATATTGCAAAAAATGTTGTTGGTTCAAAAATTGCAGACAGATGTTTAATCCAATTAGCTTATGCAATTGGTGTATCTAAACCTTTATCTATTTATGTAAACTTATTTGATAATGATTTAGATAAAAATCGATATGTTGTTAAAAAAATTGAAGACAATTTCGATTTAAGTCCAAGAGGAATTAGAGAGATGTTAAAACTTAACAAGCCCATATATGAGAAAACCGCTGCTTATGGTCATTTTGGTAGAAAGACAGAAAGCGATGGTTCATTTTCATGGGAAAAAACTGATAAAACAAGCGTTTTTTCAAAATAGTTTCTGTTGAATTAAAAAAAAACTTTACTATATTTCAAGTTTATCATTGAATTTTACAAAATGGGCTTTAGCCCATTTTTTTTTGGAGCAAACAAAATTATGTTAAATAAAAGAGCTGATAAACTTGAATTGTTAAGGATTGCTGAAGCTGTTGCTTTAGAAAAGTCTATTGATAAAGAGCTTATTATTAACTCAATGGAAATTGGAATTGCTAAAGCTGCAAAATCTAAATTTGGCCAAGAAAACGAAATTAAAGTTTTTATTAATAGAGACAATGGAAACATAGAGATTTTTAGAAAATTAGTTGTTTCAGATAATCCAGAAAATTCAAACACTGAAATAAGGCTTGAGGATGCAATAAATCTTAACGATAGTAATAAAGGCAAATCAGTTGGAGATGAAGTGTTACAACCATTACCTTCATTTGATTTTGGTCGTATAGCGGCTCAAATAGCCAAACAAGTAATTAGTTCAAATGTAAGAGATGCAGAGCGAGACAGACAATTTAATGAATTCATTGATAAAAAAGATA
>CACBRY010000027.1 GCA_902541825.1 uncultured Pelagibacteraceae bacterium
TAGAATGTAAGCGTTTTTTGATATCAAATATTTATTTTTTTTAACTTTTGATCTAAAATTTAAAATTTTCTTCTCATTAATTAATTTGATATTTGTTTTTAATTTAATATTTCTTTGAGATGAAAAAAAATTTGCCTGACAAATTTTGACAACTTGATGTATTTTTTTTAAAGGCATATCTTTATTTATAGGGACGTAGTGTCCTCCTGCTAAAATAGTTCCAATCATAGAAACATAATCAAATTTTTTTTTAGATTCTAGTATGCATACAACAGGAGTCTTTCTCCCACTTTGCTGGAAAATATAATTTTTAAAATTTAGACATAAGTTATAAAACTCTTTATAAGTAATTTTATCATTTACATCTTCAAATAAAATATTATTCGGATAATTTTTAACGTTTTTTAAAAATAATCTTATAAATTTTGGATAGGACATTTTAATTCGTTTTTTTAACTAATGCGTTTTTATTTTTTTTAAGCATTATATTTCCATACTTTAAAAAATCTTTTAAACTTAAAGAATAACTAAAGCCATATTTTAACTCGACTTTATTAATTTTTGCTCCTAGCCTTTTAAGCTTTTGAAACGCTGAGTTAAAGTCAAACACCATCTTTTTTGGACGACTCGAATAATTAACTTTTATTATTTTATTTTTTTTTCCATGTAAAATTTTTTTTTTTAAAATAATATCTTTTCTATAAGGAACTTTATTTAGATATTCTAAGTGTATAAAAAAAGTTCCTGCTTCATCAGCATTACAACCAAAAAAAATACATTTAAAATTATTTTTAGTCATTATATCAAAATCAGAGTTACGACCTAAAGATATAGTAGGATCAATATTTTTTTTTAAGATGCCTGCTTTAAGTCCTAACGCGATATGACTATGAATAAGTCTTTTGCTCCTGATTTTTTTAATTTTAAAAAATTCTTTAACTAATAAACTTGAGGAATAATTGTGTTTCAAGGTTTTTATATTAAAAATATAATCTTTATTTTCAAAAGTGTAACTTGGCATAATGATTGTCCCATTTGGACCTATATACTCAATCAATATATCTAAAAATTTTTTGGAAAAATGTCTATCTATTATTCCAAATGAGGATAATTTCGAATAAACTAAGATATTATCATTTTTTTTAATTTTTAATTTTTTAAAATGATTAACGATATTTTTTTTTAAAGTATCCATAATAAACTTAAAAGATATATATATTGTTTTAAAAGTTAATTAAATTTTAAAATATATTTACCATTATGAAAAAAAAAATTACGATTATTGGTGGAGGAATTACGGGCGTTGTCATAGCAATATATTTATGTGAAAGATATGATGTAACAATTTATGAAGGTGGCAATAATCTTGGCGGAGTTTTAAATGATATTAATCACAACAATAATTTTTTTCTAAATGGATGCCATTATTTAAACGTAAATTCTGATTGGTATAAAAAAATTTATTCAATTATCAAAAAAGATTTGGATATTTTCGATTTTACTACACACAGTTTTACAGAATATTTAGATCATCAAACTATCTCATCTGATAAATTTGAATGTCCTGTGATTAAGAAAATAGATTTTAATACTAACCATAAATCAACAAACATAACGTTGTCTGATAGGTTTGATCTTTACGATAAAGATATTAGTATTTTTTTAAAAGATATTGTTAGAAAATTAAAAATTAATCCTGATGATTTAATTTACGATAATGCTATCAATTTCCAATTAGATAGAATTACGAGTATTAAGGATGAGAACAAAATTAAACAGCTTAAAAAAAAAAAAATTTATGATCAAATTTATGCTTTAGAGTCAAAAAAGTTAAAAATTTTTCATAAAGCTGCATTACCAATAAATGGGTATAATGCTATTTTTAAAAAATTCAAAAATTATTTGATATCAAAAAATGTAAAGATTTTTTGTGGAAAAAAAGTAATTCCGATTTGGGAAAATAAGTATTTAAAATTAAATTATGATAAAAAAATTCTAGATAGTGAAAAAGTTATTTGGACCGCAAATCCTGTCGGGTTAATATATAAATATTTTTTAAAACCTTTAGAGTCAAAAAGTTTTAAAGTAAAACAGTTGGATTTTGAGTATAGTGACGGGTTTTTTAAAAATATTTACATACAAGTTTTCTCTAAAAATACATCTATTTTTAGGATTTTTTTATACAAATCCTCGGGAAAACAAAAAATTTCAGTTGAATGTTCAGATTTTATGAATGAACACTTCGAGGATACAAGAAAAAAACTGATAAAAATTTTAATTTCATTTAATATCGGTTTTACTCAATCAAATCTTAAATTTATAGGATTATCTACCTCATCAAGACACGATATATGTACTGTTCACGATTTTAATATGATTTTAAGATTTAAAGACTCAATTAAAAATTCTAATCTTATCACATCAGACTGGGAAGTGTATGGAAGAGATGCAAAAATCCATAATTTACTTTTAAAATTAAAAAAACTTAATGTTATCTAAATTTTAGACTGAATATACATTTTCTATTTTGAAAATTTATTTTGAAAAAAATAAAATAAATAAATTTTTTAAAGTTCTAAAAATTTCATTTGATGGTATTTTAGATTTTCCCTGTTTTCTATTTCTGAATTTAATTGGAATCTCATTTATTTCGACACCATGTAAATGAAGTCTATAAATAGTTTCCATAAAAAAACTATAGCCTTTTGAATTAATGATATCCATGTCAAAGCTTTTTAATTTTATAAGATTAAATCCTCTGTATGAGCTGGTAAATTCGCTACAATTTAATCGTAAAATTTTTTTAATTAATTTATTCCCAACAATACTTTGAATTAATCTAAAGCCACTCATCTCACATTTACCTCCCTTTATGTATCTTGAACCTATTACAAAAGAGTTATTTTTTAATTTATCTAAAATTTTTGGTATCTCGTCTGGATCATGGGAAAGATCAGCATCCATTGAAATGAAGTATTCATAACCTGTATCTTTTGCATATTTGTATGCAAGTTTGTGGGCAGTATCCAAACCAGATTTACCGTCTCTAACGATTACTTTTAAATTGGTCAAATTTTTTTTTAAATCTTCTAAAATTTTCCAAGTACCATCAGGACTTCTGTCATCTATTACAAGAATGTCTATATCGACTTTGAGAGTATTAAATTTTTCAATAAGTGTTTTTATATTATCTTTTTCATTATATGTTGCTGTGAATATTAGTGTTTTACTCATAAAAAATTAGTTTAATAACTATATCAAAAGTATTAAAAATAATTTCGAATTATTTATATGAAATATAAAAAAACCGCAATTATATTTGGAATTTCAGGTCAGGACGGTGCTTATTTATCACATTTATTATTACGAAAAGGATACAGGGTAATAGGAACAACAAGAAATAAATCAAGTAGAAATTTGCAACGCTTAAAGAAATTAAAAATTATTAAAAAGATAATTCTTTTGAAAGGCATGGCTACCGACTTAAATTTTTGCAAAAAAGTTTTAAATTCAAAAATTAATGAAATTTATTATCTAGCAGGGGACTCTTCAGTAATAAAGTCTTTTGAAACCCCAGAAATTTCTCTCAAAAGCAATACTGAGGGTATCTTAAATATATTAAGAGTTTTAAAACTTAAAAAAAGCAAGGCTAAATTATTCAATGCTGGTTCAGGTCAATTCTATGGTGATAATAAAAAAAATTTTTATAATATTCACTCAAAAATAGAGCCTCAGAGTCCATATGGAGTATCAAAAGCTGCTGCTTACTGGTTAGTCAAAATTTATAGAGAAAAATATAATATTTATTGTTGTACAGGAATTTTATTTAATCATGAGTCTCCTTTAAGATCTAAAGAATTTGTTACAAAAAAAATTGTTGATACAGCTCTAAAAATAAAAAAAAAAAAAGGGATAATTTTAAGATTAGGTAATGTTGAAATAGTTAGAGATTGGGGATGGGCACCTGATTATGTGAAAGCTATGTGGCTTATGATGCAAAGAAATAAGCCAAGAGATTTTATAATAGGATCAGGAAAAACTCACTCATTGAAAGATTTCGTAAATGAGGTTTTTAGGTATTTAAAGATAAGTAAAAAAAATCTCAAAACTAATGTCTCAAAATATAAGAGAAAAATTGACTTGAGAGGTTACAAAGCTAACATTGCAGATACTCAAAAAATATTAAAGTGGAAACCTAAATTAAGATTTAAAACTATCATTCATAAGATGATTAACAATGAATTATTTTAATATAATATTTTCTAATAGATCTATTTTAAGAATATTTCAATTAGAAGCTTTTAAAAAATTTAAAATTGCAGGAGAAATTATAGAATTTGGAGCCTCCGAAAAAAAAAATAAAAACTTTTGTAGTCCTAATCTAGATAATTGTAAAATTACATTTTCTAATATTAATCCTTCAAATAAGGATTATCTAAATATTGATTTGCAAAAAACTATCTCTTTAAATACTAAATTTGATTACATTGTCATTTTTAATGTTTTAGAACATCTTTTAGATGCTAATTTAGCCTTAAGAAATTTATCTGCAATTTGTAAAAAAAATGGAAAAATCATTGGCTCTACTCCTTTTCTTTTTAGGGTTCATGGTGCACCAAAAGATTACTCAAGGTATACAAAAGATCACCTAATAGAATTATTAAAATCAAATAACTTTAAAGATATAGAAATTATTGAGCTTGGCACTGGCCCCTTTTTAGCATGTATTTCGTTATTAAGAAGTTACCTCAAATATTTACCAATTTTTTATCAATTATTAATTTTTTTATCTTTAGTTTTTGATAAATTGATTAAATTATTCATCAAAACCGATCCCAAGAAAATTTATCCTATAGGATACCTTTTTTTTGCTACTAATACTCAGAATGAAAAATAAAATAATTTTTATATAATGAAATTGTATTATCTAAAATAAATTAAATGAGATTATTTTACTGGTCACCCTTTTTATCTAATATAGCAACAATAGATGCTGTTACAAATTCTATAAACTCTCTGAAAAAATATGATAAAAATAAAAAATACAAAACTTTCTTAATCGACTCCTCAGGAGAGTGGCAAGAAAAATTAGATAGAATATCAGGAATTGATACAATTAAATTATATAAGAAAAATTATTATAAATTTTTACCAAAAGGTAATTTTATAAAAAGTCGATTATCACAAATGATTATTTTTATATTAAATTTTAATTTATTGAGAAAATTATTACTTAAAGAAAAACCTGATTTTTTAATTGCTCACTTGATAATATCTTTACCGTTAATTCTATTTTTTTTTTTTAAATTTGAAACTAAATTGATAATAAGAATTTCAGGAACACCTAAACTTAACAAATTAAGGAGGTTTTTTTGGAGTTTATTTTCTAAAAATGTCCATATTGTTACTTGTCCAACTCAATCAACTCTAAAAAAATTAGATGCATTTAAAATTTTTCCAAAAAACAAATTGAAACTTCTTTATGATCCAATACTAAAGATAAATTCTATAAATACAAAAAAAAAAGAAAAAATAGAGGATAGATTTCTAGAAACTGAATACATTCTTAGTATTGGAAGATTAACTAAGCAAAAAAATTTTGCTTTATTAGTGGTTGCTTTTAAAGAGATTATTAAAGAATATCCAAACTTAAAATTGATTATTCTTGGAGAGGGCGAAGATAGAAAAAAACTTGAAAACTTAGTTAATAACTTGAATTTAAAAAATTTTGTTTTTTTAGAGGGATATAAAAAGAATATATTTAATTATCTTCATAATTGTGAATGTTATATCTCATCATCTTTATACGAGGATCCGGGTTTTACCTTAATTGAGTCAGGATTCTTAAATAAGCCAGTTATAGCAGCAGACTCAAATACCGGACCATCAGAAATATTAAATAAATCTAATAATGGATTTTTATTCAGAAATAACGACAAAATTTCTCTTGTTGATCAATATCTAAAATTTAAAAAATCAAGTACTAAAGAGATCATGAATAAACAAATAAATCTTAAAAAATTCTCTAAAAATTTTTCAATTTTTAGACATTTTTTAAACTTAGAAAAAATTTTATGCAAATATTAATTACAGGTGCAGCAGGTTTCATAGGATTTGGTATTTCCAAATATTTGTTAAACACATCCAATGTAAGAATTATTGGTATAGATAATTTGAACAATTATTACTCAAAAAGATTAAAAAAAGATCGTATTAAGGAGTTATCTAAAAATAAAAAATTTTCATTTATAAATATAAATATTTTGAATAAAAAAAAATTAGAGAAAATTTTTAAAATTAAAAAAATAAATTTGATTATAAATTTAGCAGCTCAAGCAGGAGTGCGTTACTCATTAGAAAAACCCAATGAATTTGTTGATAATAATATTCAAGGATTTTATAACCTTATAGATTTAGCTAAAATATATAGTATTAAAAAAATTATTTATGCCTCCTCAAGTTCCATTTACGGCGACACTAAAAAATTTCCATTAAAAGAAACTCAAAAAGTAAACCCAAAAAATATTTATGCTTTATCAAAAAAAATAAATGAAGAGATGGCCGAGGTATTTTCTCGACAGTACAATATCTCTTTTATTGGATTGAGATTTTTTACAGTTTATGGGGAATGGGGGAGGCCAGATATGTTTTTGATGAAATATTTAAAATCAAGTTATGAAAAAAAATCAAATTTTTATTTGAATAATTTTGGTAAACACACACGAGATTTTACT
>CACBRY010000028.1 GCA_902541825.1 uncultured Pelagibacteraceae bacterium
GTCAGCGATGATTTAGAAATTAAATCAGATCTGTTTTATAGAAGAGGAGCGAGCAATGAACGAATTGGAAATTATGAAGAAGCAGATAGAGACATGCTTTCTTCTTTAGAAATTGATCCTGATGATGCTTATGTTCTTAATTATTTAGCATACTCTTGGTTGGAGAGAGATTACAAAATTGAAGAGGCAATGGAAATGTTAGAGAAAGCATATTCTTTAACTGAGAATGATCCATATATAATAGACTCAATTGGTTGGGCTTATTATTTAACAAAAGACTACATAAAAGCAGAAACATATTTAAAAAGAGCTGTAGAATTAATGCCAGATGATGCGATAGTAAATGATCACTATGGAGATATTCTTTGGATGTTGGGTAGAAAAATTCAAGCAAGGTATTTTTGGAAAAGTGTATTTAAAATGGAGGACGTAGATGAGGAATTATTACAAAAAATAAATTCAAAAATAATTAAAGGACTCTAAGATGGGTTATTCCAGGATAAAGTCATTTGCTAAAATTAATTTAGCTCTTAACGTTACTGGAAAAAACTCAAGACTACACAAGATTGAGAGTATCGTAGGTTTTATCTCGTTATACGATGTTATTCTTATTAAAGAAATTAAATCTAAAAAACATATTATTTCATTTAATGGAAAATATTCAAAAAATATTCACAAGAAAAATACAATTTCAAAGTTGTTAAATATTCTAGAGAAAAAAAAATTAATTACAGGTCACAAGTTTGAGATAAAAGTAAAAAAACATATTCCATCAAAATCTGGATTGGGAGGTGGATCAATGAATGCGGCTAATATATTAAAATATTTGATTAAGAAAAAGTTTATTAATCCCAGCAGAGGACAATTAAGTTCAATTTGTAAATCAGTAGGTTCAGATGTAGCTCTGGGTCTTAATTCTACTTTTACAATTCTTAAATCTAATAATCAGATTAAAGAGTTTAAAAACTGCAAAAAACTTTATGCACTTATTGTTAAACCTAGTTTTGGGTGTTCGACAAAAGATATATATTCGAGTGTAAAAAAATTCACAAAACCAAGATTTAATAAACCCTCTAGGAAAATGTTTAGCTTTGATAATTTGAAAAAACTCAATAATTCTCTTGAAATGATTTCTCTATCTAAGTTTCCCAAATTAAAAAATATCAAAAATTTTCTTGAAAAATCCTCAAATAAGAGTTTCGTAAGAATGACAGGATCAGGTTCTGCAATTGTCGCATATTTTAAATCTAAAAAATTATGTGATGATGTTAAAAAAAAATTTAGTAGAAAATATAAAAATTGCTGGTGTAAAGTTGCAAAAACTATATAAATTCTTTTTTTTGTGTTATACGAAATTAGATTGGGGCGTAGCCAAGCGGTAAGGCACGGGTTTTTGGTACCTGCATCCTAGGTTCGAATCCTAGCGCCCCAGCCAAATATGAAAAACTTTTTAAATAAAATTTTCTCGAGCTCAAAAAACCTTTACTCATTTAAGAATAATATCAAAAAACTTTCATTAACAACACCTGTGAAAAAAATTTTTGAGGCTATAAATTCTCACTCATCTGAAAGTGAGCTTAGGTATGTGGGAGGTTGTTTAAGAAAAATATTAAATAATGAGAAAGTTGATGATATAGATTTAGCAACAAATTTAAATCCTTTAGAAGTCACCGAAATCTTAAAAAAAAATAATATTAATTTTTATGAGTCAGGAATTGAACATGGAACAGTTACAGCAATCATAGATGATCATAAGTATGAGATAACATCTCTAAGAGAAGATATTTTTACAGATGGCAGACATGCTAAAGTAAAATTCTCAAAAGATTGGAAAAAAGATGCTGCAAGAAGGGATTTTACTATTAACTCTATTTATGCTGATTTGGATGGCAATTTATTCGATCCTTATAATGGAAAAAAAGATATTGAAATAGGTCAGGTTAGCTTTATTGGCAACCCTGAAAAAAGAATTAGAGAGGATTATTTAAGGATATTAAGATACTTAAGATTTTTTTTAAATTACTCAAAGCAGCCTCACAAAGAGGAAATAATCAGAGTAATAAAAATCAATATAAGTGGTATTTCTATTATATCTAAAGAGAGACTATTAGATGAGTTAAAAAAATTATTAAAATCAAATAAATTAGAAAATTTATCAAAAGATAAATTCAGCATCGACCTAATATTGTTAATTTTTCCAGAGCTAAAGAATATCAAAAGTATTATTGATGCAATCAAAGTAAAGAGAGAACTATTTGTTGATATGGATTTTATGTTTACTTTATTTTTAATGATAATAGATGAAAAAGACAATTTAGAATACTTCTTGTACAAATATAATATTTCAAAAAAAGATCAAAAAAGAGCTTATGCTATTAGTAACTTTTATAATGAAAAGAATGGTTCAAAAACTTTAAATGAAGTGAACTTAAATAAAGTTTTATATTATGATGGAAAGCAAGCAGTGTTAGATATTATAAATTTTAAGATTATAAAAACAAAGAAATTAGATAAGAAATTGTTGAGCCTACTAGAGTTATATAAAAATAAGATTACGCCAAGTTTGCCTGTTGGAGCTAATTTATTAATGACTAGATACAAAATACCAGAGGGAAGACAGTTGGGAAGTATGCTGAAATTAATCGAGGAGGAGTGGATCAGGAATAATTTCAAAATTTCTGACAAACAAATCGATAGTATTGTAAAACGTTAAAGATATTTGACGTCTTTAATTTCAAAGTTTTTTACTCCAGCGGGAGTATTTATTTCCACAAGATCATTTTTATTTTTTCCAATGAGACCTTTACCTATTGGCGATTGAAAATATAACAGTTTTTTTTTTAAATCTGCTTCATCTTTTCCGACTATTTTATAATCTATCTTTTCACCTGTATCTAAATTTTCCAAAAATACTGTGGCACCAAAAATTACTTTGCCGTCATTGTTTATTTTAGTAACATCAATGACGTTTGCTCTTGCAATAATATCATTTATTTCTGTTATCCTTCCTTCGTTGTGAGACTGCTCTTCTTTTGCTGCATGATACTCAGCGTTTTCTTTTAAATCTCCGTGTGATCTTGCTTCAGCAATTGCGGCAACTATTTCTGGTCTTTTTTTCTCTTTTAAAAAAATTAATTCTTCTTTTAGTTTATTTAAGCCATTCAAGGTAATTGGTTCTTTATCCATATCATTTCCATTTTGCATGAGGAGGTAATGACATTAATATTCCCTCAACATTACCACCTGTTTGTAATCCAAATTTTGTACCCCTGTCATATAGTAAATTGAATTCTGCATATCTTCCTCTTTTAATATATTGATTTTCTTTATCTTTAGAAGTCCATTTTTTTTTAATTTTTTTATTTATAATTTTTTGAAAAATAGTCTCAAAGGTAATACCGACATCTCTGACAAATTTGAAATTTTTTTCAAAATTGTTTTTTTTATAATCAAAAAAAATACCACCTATTCCACGAGGCTCTTTTCTATGAGGTAGGTAAAAATATTCATCACACCATTTTTTATATTTTTTATAATAATTTTTGTCATGTCGATTGCACATATCTTTAAGAGTTTTGTGGAACTGTTCTTTTTCTTTATTATCTTTTTTTGATGGAGTAACATCAATACCTCCACCGAACCAATCAAAAGTTGTACAAATATATCTAGTATTAAAATGCATCGCAGGAATTAAAGGATTTTTCATATGCATCACAACAGATATACCTGATGCCCAGAATCTAGGATCTTTTTGAGCGCCAGGTATATTTTGTTGAAATTTTTTTGGAAATTTTCCATAAACTTTTGAAAAATTAACACCTACTTTATCAAAAATTTTTCCATCTTTTAAGATTCTATATTCACCACCACCTTCATCTTTTTTTAAATTTCTCTTCCATGAAGTCGACTTAAAACTGATCTTGTTTTTTTCAAAATCACTAATAGTTTTGCAGAACATTTCCTGCAAAGATTTAAACCAATTACTTGTCAATTTTTGTTTTATTTCTAGATCCATTTAAATTAATTTATTTTGTTTTAAACACTCGGCCAATATTATAGCAACAGAAGAAGAAATATTTAAAGAACGCTTATTATTTCGCATCGGAATTTTTAACCTATTATTTATCATTTTATGCACAAATTCAGGCACTCCCGCGCTTTCTCTTCCAAATAAAATTGTATCATTTTTTTTAAACTTAAATTCTGTATATGGGCTAGAGGCTTTTGTAGTCATAAGTATAATTCTTTGATTCTGTTTCTCATCGAAAAATTGATCAGAGCTTTTATAATATCTAATCTCTTTTTCATCCATATAATCCATCACAACTCTTTTAAATCTCTTATCGTTTAATAAAAATCCACAAGGCTCTATTATTTCTAATTTCGCCCCCAAACAGGCGCAAGTTCTTATGATCGCAGCAGTATTTTGAGGGATATCAGGTTCAAATAGTGCAATTTTTGGCCCATCATTAATTAGATTATGTGTCATTCTATCAGTAGAAAAATAATACTTTTTTATTATATGTAATCATATATTAACTACCTAAATCAACATATAGAATTATAAGAACCTATAAACAGTGGAAAAGAAAACTAAAAGAAGAGATTTTTTATTTACAGCTACATATGCGGTTGGAGCAGTTGGAGCGGGTGCAGTGATTTGGCCTATGATAGATCAAATGAACCCAGATGCTTCTGTAAAAGCGTTAGCAAGCACTGAGGTTGATGTGAGCGCAGTCAATCCAGGAAAAACCATAACTGTGTTATGGAGAGGAAAGCCAGTTTTTATTAGAAGAAGAACTCAAGAGGAAATAGCTGAAGCCAAATCTGTTAAGTTGGAAGATTTGAAGCATCCTGAAAAAGATGAAGATCGTGCAAAAAATCCAGAGTGGCTTGTTATGCTTGGAGTATGCACGCACTTAGGTTGTGTGCCTTTGGATCAAAAAGGTGATTACAATGGATGGTTCTGCCCATGTCATGGTTCTCATTACGATACTTCTGGAAGAATTAGAAAAGGTCCAGCTCCAACAAATATGGAAATTCCAGAATACAAATTTGTTGATGCTAACACAATTAAGATTGGATAATTTTTTATGAGTGAACACGAATACACACCAAAATCAAAAGTTGGAAAATGGTTTAATGACAGATTACCTCTTTTAACTTTGGCAAACCATTTAACAGATTATCCAACACCAAAAAATTTAAATTATTGGTGGACTTTTGGTGGAATTCTTACTTTTTGTTTGATTACTCAAATTGTAACCGGATTAGTTTTAGCAATGCACTATATCGCACATGCTGATATGGCGTTCCAAAGTGTTGAACACATAATGAGAGATGTGAACTATGGATGGTTAATAAGATATATACATGCAAATGGAGCTTCAATGTTTTTCTTAGCAGTATATATTCATATTTTTAGATCTTTGTTTTATGGCTCTTATAAATCACCTAGAGAAGTTATATGGATTATCGGAATAATAATTTATCTGCTTATGATGGCAGCAGCTTTCCTAGGCTATGTTTTACCATGGGGACAAATGAGTTTTTGGGGAGCTACAGTTATTACAAATTTATTTAGTGCAATTCCTTTGGTAGGTGAGGGAATAGTAACATGGTTATGGGGAGGGTATTCGGTTGATAACCCAACACTTACAAGATTTTTTACTCTACACTACTTAATTCCTTTTTTAATTTTAGGTTTAGTTGTTTTACATATTTGGGCTCTTCATGTGCCTGGAAATAATAATCCAATTGGAATTGATATAAAAAAACCTTCAAAAGACACAGTCCCATTTCATCCTTACATAGTTATCAAGGATGGTTTTGCGTTGTTAATGTTTATGATTGTTTTCGCTTTTTTTGTTTTCTATACACCAAATATTTTAGGTCATGCTGATAATTATATTGAAGCAAATCCCCTTGTAACACCAGCTCATATTGTTCCTGAATGGTATCTGTTACCTTTTTATGCAATTCTGAGATCAGTTCCGGATAAACTTCTTGGTGTTATAGCGATGTTGTCTGCTATTTTAATATTAGCTGCACTACCTTGGTTAGATACTTCAAAAATTAGATCCGCAGTCTTTAGACCTTTATATAAGCAGTTCTATTGGATCTTAGTGGCTGATGTTTTAATTTTAGGATATGT
>CACBRY010000029.1 GCA_902541825.1 uncultured Pelagibacteraceae bacterium
TGGTTGTTTTACCTTCCCCAGCAGGAGTTGGAGTTATTGCTGTAACTAAAATCAATTTACCGTCTGGCTTATCTTTTAATGTATCTAAGTATTCTAAGTTTATTTTTGCAATATGTCTGCCCATCGGGCTGAAAGCTGAACTTTCGTCTGGAACATTTACTTTCGCTAAGATTTCCTTTATTGGAAGCATTTTTGCTTCACGAGCAATTTGAATATCTGATTTTATGTCGCTCATTGAATTTTATAAAAAATAATAAAAAACTGGTCGATTAGTATCTCTTTTTAAAGCCTTTGGAAATATCTAAAAATTATATATAAAAAAAATATGAACTATTTATACTCATTATTATAAAATTTACTCATGCAAAAATATTCAGTTTTTAATCTTGTTAAAAATGCCCTTTCAAATCACGAAAATTGGGACTTAGCTTGGAAAGATCCAACTCCTAAAAAAGAGTATGATGTTGTTATTATTGGTGGTGGCGGACATGGTTTAGCAACAGCATATTATCTAGCTAAAGAACATAATATTACCAATGTTGCTATAATCGAAAAAGGTTGGATTGGTGGAGGTAATGTTGGTCGAAACACTACAATAATTAGATCAAATTATATGCATGATGACAATGCATTATTTAGTGAATTTGGAATGGATCTTTGGAGAAAAATGAGTCAAGATTTGAATTACAATGTGATGTTTTCTCCAAGAGGAATAATAAATCTTGCTCACTCAGATGCACAAATGAATACTTATGCTCGAAGAGGAAATTCAATGAGATTAAACGGTATCGATGCAGTTCTCTTAAATAGGGAAGAAGTGAGAGAAATTATTCCTATGGCTGATTTTTCTGAAAATGTGAGATTTCCAATCTTTGGTGGATTAATGCAGCCAAGCGCAGGTACAGCTAGACACGATGCTGTAGCTTGGGGTTATGCACGTCAGGCAGACGATATGGGTGTAGACATAATTCAAAATTGTGAAGTAATTGGATTTGATGTGTCTGCAGGAAAAATTAATGGAGTGAGAACTTCTCGTGGAGACATTAAAGCAAAAAAAATTGGATTATGTGTTGCAGGTAGTACAAATATTTTAGCTGAAAAATTAAATATGACATTGCCAATTGAGACTCATCTACTACAAGCATGTGTATCTGAGCCAGTAAAACCAGTTTTAGATAAAGTAGTTACTTTTGGTGCTGGACATTTTTATATAAGCCAGTCTGATAAAGGTGAAATGGTTATGGGTGGTGATCTTGATGGCTACAATAGTTATGCACAAAGAGGCAATCTTCCAACTCTTCAACATGTTCTAACTGAAGGGATTGCAATGATGCCTTTCCTAAGTAAATTAAAAATGCTTAGAACTTGGGGTGGGATAATGGATATGTCTATGGACGGCTCACCGATAATAGACAAAACCCATATTGAAGGTTTATATTTAAATTGTGGTTGGTGCTATGGTGGATTTAAAGCAACACCTGCATCTGGTTGGACATTTGCACATACGATCGCGCAAGATAGAGTTCATGAATTAAATGCTGGCTATAGTTTAAATAGATTTAATACTGGTCACTTACTTGACGAAAAGGGACTTGGTACCAAAACCTGGATTTCATAAATGCTTCATATAAAATGTCCACATTGTGGAATGAGATCACAGAATGAATTTTCATATGGTGGCGATGCAACTGTCAAACGTCCAGAATTAGGAAAAGAAATATCCGATCAAGATTGGGACAATTTTGTTTATAATAGGAAAAGTTTAAGAGGGAAGCATTGGGAGCTATGGCAACATTTATCAGGTTGCAGACAATGGATAAAAGTTCAGAGAGATACAGCTACTCATGAAATTTTTAAAACTTTAAAAGCAAACGAAGAAATTTCATAATGACACAAAGTTTTAGATTAGAAAGTGGTGGATTAATAAATAGAGATAAAAAAATTTCTTTTAAATTCAATGGTAAAAATTATTTTGGTTATGAGGGCGATACCCTTGCTTCTGCATTAATTGCTAATGGAGTTCATCTTATTGGAAGAAGCTTTAAATATCATAGACCCAGAGGTTTCTTTGGTGCCGGAGTTGATGAGCCGTATGCGATAGTTCAATTATATAGAAATGGTGAAACAGAACCAAATATAAAAGCTACTGAACAGGAACTTTTTGAGGGTTTAGAAGCAAAAAGTGTAAATTGTTGGCCAAGTGTGAATTTTGATGTGGGAGCTATAAATAATTTTTTAAAAATATTTCTCCCAGCTGGTTTCTATTATAAGACTTTTATGTGGCCAAAAAGTTTTTGGTATAAAATTTATGAGCCATTTATCAGAAGAGCTGCTGGTTTGGGTACAGCATCTATAAAACATGACAAAGAAAGATATGAACATAAATATGAATATTGTGATTTGTTAATAACAGGCTCAGGGCCTTCGGGATTAGCAAGTGCCTACTCAGCCGCAAAAAATGGTGCAAAAGTTATTCTTGCTGAAGACAAATCACGATTTGGAGGAACTTTATTAACTAGTGAAGTAAATATAGGGAATCAATCAGGTAAAGAGTGGGCAGATAGTATCATTTCAGAGCTAAAAGAAATGCCTAATGTTACTGTAAAAAACAGATCTCAAGTTTTTGGTTATTACGATCATAACATGTTAGTAATGTCTGAGAGAATTAGTGACCATTTACCAAAAACAAAAAAATTTCATCCAAAGCAGAGACTTTGGTATATTAGAGCAAAGGAAGTATTAATCTCATCTGGATCAATAGAGCGACCCATTGTATTTGGTAACAATGATACTCCAGGCGTAATGTTATCTTCAGCTGCTAAGGAATACTTGAAAGTGTATGGAGTATTAGTTGGAAAAAAACCGCTTGTTTTTACAAATAATGACAGTGGTTATGAAACAGCAATTGAATTTAAAAAGAATGGTATTGATCCGATAATTTTAGATACAAGAAAAGAGCCTCAATCAGAAATTATCGAAGATGCAAAAAATATGAATATCAATATTAAAAATTCATATGTAGTTGTAGCTGCTCAAGGATATAAAAAAGTAAAATCAGCTGACGTAGCTAAAATTTCAGATAATAAAGAAGAACTCGGATCAATTGAAAATATTGAGTGTGATTGTATTTGTGTTTCTGGGTTTTGGACACCTACAATTCATTTGGCATCACAATCTGGAAATAAAACAAAATTCAATGAAGATATTGATGCATTTGTTCCCGGCATACCTAAACAAAATGAAAAAACCCTAGGGGCCGCAAACGGAATTTACACTTTAGAGGAGACATTAAAAGATTCATTTGAAAAAGGAAACCTATTATCAAAAAAAATAACAAATAATGAGAACAAGATTTCTTTTCCTAATGTTGTTGAAAAGAAATCTACAGTGCATGATAAATTTTGGTGTGTACCCTTACCAAAGGGAAAAAACTACAAAAGATTTTTAGATTTCCAAAATGATGTTGCAGTTTCCGACATAGAGATAGCTCTTAAAGAAGGGTATAGATCTATTGAACATGTAAAAAGATATACTACACTTGGTATGGCCACTGACCAAGGTAAGACAAGCAATCTTAATGGTTTACAACTAGTGTCGAAAATTGAAAATAAAGTTGTACCAGCAGTTGGGCATACAACCTTTAGACCACCTTACTCACCAGTTTCTATTGGAGCAATTGTTGGAAGGGAAGTAGGAAAACATTCAAAACCAACAAGAAAATCTCCAATGCATTCATGGCATGAAAAAAATAATGCAGTCTTTGTTGATGCGGGTGTATGGTTAAGACCAAGGTATTACAAACGCGGTGAGGAGAATTTATTTGAGGCGTCAAAGAGAGAGGCTAGAAATGTTAGAACTAACGTTGGTGTTTGTGATGTAACCACTTTAGGTAAAATTGATATTAAAGGACCAGATGCAGCAGAGCTTCTAAATAGAGTTTACACAAATGCATGGTTAAAATTACCGGTTGGCAAAGCAAGATATGGTGTGATGTTGAGAGAAGATGGAATTATTATGGATGATGGAACAACAACAAGAATATCAGAAAATCATTACCATATGACTACAACAACTGCTCAAGCTGCTAATGTTCTATCGCATCTAGAATATTATCTACAACTTGTTTGGCCAGAATTAAATGTAAATGTAGTTTCAACGACAGAACAGTGGGCGGGAGCAGCGATTGCTGGACCAAAATCAAGAGAAGTATTAAAAAAACTTTTTCCAAATTCTGACGTTTCGAATGAGAGTCTTCCTTTTATGGGTTACATGGAAGCTGACTTATTTGGAGTAAAAGCAAAAATTTTTAGAATTTCATTTTCTGGTGAACTTGCATACGAAATAAATGTTGAGTCAGACAATGGATATTTTATGTGGGAAAAAATAATAGAAGCTGGAGAAGAGTTTGGAATTCAACCATACGGAACAGAGGCACTATCAATCTTAAGAATTGAGATGGGGCATGTTGCAGGTTCAGAGCTTGATGGTAGAACTATTCCTTATGACAATTCACTTGAGGGACTATTGAGCAAAAAGAAAGATTTTATTGGAAAAAGATCTTTATCAAGAAAAGCTTTTGCAGCTGAAGATAGACAAAGAATTGTTGGTGTTGTCCCATTAGATAAAAAAACAAGCATCCCAGAGGGATCTCATTTAGTTAAAGATTCAAACGCACCACTTCCAAACCCAAAATTAGGTTATATTTCAGCTTCATGCTGGAGTGTTGAATATGATAATCCATTTTCTTTAGCAATTCTAAAGGATGGTAAGAATATGATAGGAAAAAAGTTGTTCGTTATGTCTCCTCTAAAAAATAAAGTAATCCCAGTCGAAATAGTGTCTTCACATTATGTTGACCCAAAAGGTGAGCGAGTTAGATCATGAGTTTAATTTCTGCACTAGGCAATGTTCACCATCAAGGACAATTTGGAGACTTTGAGGACAAAAAAGGGGACGACCTTTTAAAAATCTCAGAGAAAAAAAACTTGTTAATTGTGCAAATTGTACAATTCAAAAATTCTAATATTCCGATTGAAAGTATAAATATTGACGGTTTAAAACTGAAAGATACTCCTTTAAATGTGAGTTTTAATGATAACACAAGAATTTTATGGAATGGCCCAAAAAATTGGTTATTGATCTCTTCCAAAAAAGATTTAATCAATGATATTTCCTCAACATGTAAAGAAATAGATTTTGCAATTACTGATTTATCCCACTCAAGAGCTGTAATTGATATAGAGGGCAATTATGTAATAGAAGTTTTAAAAAAAGGATCACCATTTAATTTTGATGAATTAAAGAAAAATAATTCAATAAATTCTCTTTATAATAATATTGCATTCACAGTAGACTTACTAAATGACAAACCATTTAAAGTAAGGTTATTCACGTTAAGAAGTTTTGGAGAGTCGTTATACCATTCTATTACTGATGCAGCATTAGAGTTTGGTTACGAAAATAAATAGCTATATTAATCTCTAGTAGCTATATAAACCCCTATTGACGTTATCAAAAAACCTAAAAGATCAATTGCTGTTAAACTTTCTTTTAAAAAGAACCAAGCCATTAAAGCAGATGTTGTGGGAATAAGAAAAAAAATTGAAACAGTCTTACTTGCAGAATTTTTTTTAATTAAAAACATTAAAATTGTAAAAGCACCAAAAGACACAAGAAATATTTGATGACCCATTGAAAGAAGAAATGTTTTTGTGAAGGCTATATATGGTTTTGCAAAAAATATGACAACAAGAATATGAAAAAAACATCCTCCTATAGCTTGATAAAAATTACTAACTGAAAGAGGTAAATTATTACTTAATTTTTTTTGCCAGATTGTTGATGCTGTTATTGAAATTAGCGCTATTAAAGTAGCAACTAATCCCAGCAATGGGATCTTCGATCCTAAATCTAAACCCAAAACTAGTGTTGCTCCAAGAA
>CACBRY010000030.1 GCA_902541825.1 uncultured Pelagibacteraceae bacterium
GTCTAAACAACTTTGAAGAATTTTAATTTGATCTTCATCAATATTTTTTTTGTTATTTTTCTCAAGTCTTTTTTGAATGGACTCTAAATCTGCAAGCTTCATTTCTGTCTCAATTATTTCAAGGTCTCTAACAGGATCAACTGTAGGATTTACATTTTGAATATCACTAGAGTCAAAACATCTAATCATATGTATTACAGCGTCTACCTCTCTGATATGAGATAAAAATTTATTTCCCAAACCTTCACCTTTAGATGCACCCTTTACAAGGCCAGCTATGTCAACAAAAGAAATAGTAGTAGGTATAATTTTTTTTTGATTTAGAAATTTTGGCTAAATTTTCTAATCGATAATCAGGCACACTAACTACACCAATATTTGGATCAATTGTACAGAATGGAAAGTTAGCTGCTTGAGCTTTATTTGAATTGGTTAATGCATTGAAGAGAGTTGATTTACCTACATTTGGCAAACCAACGATCCCACACTTGAAACTCATTATTTATTATTTACTGTACTAGAAAAAAGATCTAATTTTTTTTCAACAAGAAAAGAAATTGAGTCATTTATATGGTTTGATATTTTTTCAATACCTAATGACTCATCTTCGTCAAAATTTTGTAAAACGTAATCTCCAACCTCGATGTTTCCTTTGGGTTTACCAATACCTATTCTAACTCTAGAATAATCCTTGCCGATAAACTTATCAATCGAGGCAATTCCATTGTGTCCTGCGCTTGATCCTCCAAATTTAGCTTTAATTTTTCCAAATTCCACATCTAGATCATCATGAAAAACTATTACATCTTGAGCATCAATTTTAAAATATTCAATAAGCTCTCTAATACAAATTCCTGAATTATTCATAAAGGTCAAAGGTTTGATGGCATAAACTTTAACATTTCCTATAATGCCAGTTGTTAATAGGCCTTTAAATTTTGGTTTTTGTTTTGATAAACTAAATTTTTTGTTTATAGCGTCTATAATTTTAAACCCAACATTATGTCGATTATTTTCGCTGTCTGGTGTTGGATTACCCAATCCTACAAATAAAAGCATGATCTATTGATTAATTTTCAATTTAGTTGATTATTTTTTTTCTTCAGGAGGTTTTTTGTCAGCAGGTTTTTTATCATCACCTTCTTTTTTATCTCCTTTATCACCCTCAGGAGCAGCTTTATCCCCATCGGCCGCTGCAGCAGTTGCACCCTCTGCACCTTCTTCACCCTCCGCGGCTTCTGCTTCAGCAGGTTTTTCAGGTTCTTTCATAACTGTTGGAGCGGCTAGTGTTGCTATTACAAAATCTCTTCCTTGAATTGTTGGAACAACTTCTGGATCTAATTTAACTGATGAGATTTTAAAACTCTCACCAATATCAACGCCATCTAAGTCTAACGTTAAATTTTCAGGAATCTTTTCACTTGGACATCTTAATTCTACTTTTCTTCTAACAATGTTTAGGACCCCACCTTTTTTAAGACCGGGAGATTTTTCATGATTAATAAAATTTACTGGAATTTCTATTTTTATTTTTACACCTGGTAACACTCTTAAAAAATCTACATGAATTGGTTCATCGGTTAAAATATGATATTTTATTTCTCTTGGTAATACATTTTGATTACTACCATCTACCTTTAGAGTAATTATGTTTGAGAAGAAATTTTCTTTTTCAATAAAAGTTTTAAGTAATTTTTTAGAAATAGATATCTTTTGATTTTTATCTTTACCACCGTAGATAATAGCTGGAACATTTCCACTATTTCTTATAGCATTTAACTGCCCTTTAGTGGAATTATCTCTAATGTTAGCTTCTATTGAATTCATAAAACAGAGTTTTTTAACTCATGTTTACAAATAATCAAGAAATTTATTTAAATAAATCTGATACGGATGTTGAATTTGAAATTCTCTTTATTGCTTCGCCCATAAGACCTGATATGGGTAAAACCTCAATATTTTTAACATTTTTAGTTTTATGAACATTGTCTATTGTATCGGTTATAACTAAATTTTTAATTACTGAACTTTTAATTTTTTTAATTGCATCTCCACTTAAAACCCCATGAGTAATGTAAACATAAACATCTTTTGCTCCTCGAGATTTCAAAGCTTTTGCTGCATTAACAATTGTGCCACCTGAATCAATTATGTCATCAACTATAATACAGGTTTGACCTTTTACATCACCAATGACGTTCATAACTTGTGATTGCCCAGGCTTTGGTCTTCTTTTATCAACAATAGCTAGTCCTACATTTAAAAGTTTTCCAAGTGCTCTAGCTCTTTCTGTTCCTCCTACATCAGGTGCAACACAAATAATTTTTTTACTTTTAATTTTTTTTCTAGCGTGTCTTGCAAATATTGGAGTAGAAAATAAGTTGTCAACAGGAATATCAAAGAAACCTTGAATTTGACCTGCGTGCAAATCTACAGTTACCACTCTATCAGCACCAGCTTTAGTAATTAAATTAGAGACAAGTTTTGCAGATATGGAAGTTCTTGGAACAACCTTTCTATCTTGTCTTGCATATCCAAAATACGGTATTACCGCTGTTATATTTTTTGCTGATGACCTCTTTAGGGCATCAATACATAACAATAATTCCATTAAATTATCATTTGCTGGAGAGGAGATAGATTGAACAATAAAAATACTGTTTCCTCTTATATTCTCATTTATTTCAATATAGATTTCACCATCAGCAAATTTTCTAATACTTGAATTTACAAGTTTTGTTTTTAAGTATTTAGCAATGTTTTTACTTAAAACTTTATTGCTGTTTCCAGTTAATAATTTCATTGAAAAACTCTAATTAATCATAATTAATGAAATATTTCTACCATAATCATCATGATTTAAACGCAAAGACCTTCTTGCACTAAAAAAATTATTTTTTTTAGGAAAAGTATCAATATTTATCGTCTCTAAATTTGTGATTTTCATTAATTTGAGTTGTAATTCAACATATTTTGACAAATCAAAATAAATTAAGTTTTTTCTTTTTCTAAAAAAAACTTTATTTCTTTTATCTTTTTTTAGGAATTTTCTTTTAAAATCTTCTTTTACGTTATAGCTTTTTTGAGCGATACAAGGACCTATAACAGCAATCATATTCTTTTTTTCACACCCCTTTTTAATCATGAAATTTATAACTTTTGAAATAATTCCTTTATATGCACCTTTCCATCCAGCATGAATAGCAGCTACCATCTTTTTTTGTTTATCAAAAATTAATATTGGTGCACAATCAGCTGTAAGAATTCCAATTGGTAATTTTGGAATGTCAGTGATTACTGCATCTGCTTTCTTTTTTTTAAGGTTCTTAGAATATTTATTGATGAAAACAAATTTATTACTATGTATTTGATGGAGTAAAAAAATATTTTTTGAATTTTTATTGATTTTCTTTTTTACAATTCTCAAATTTTTAATAATTTTTGTTTTGTAGTCGTTTGAGCCTGGTCCACAATTTAAGCTTTTATAAATACCTCTCGAACATCCACCTTTTTTATTAAAAAAACCATGACTGATCTCTTTAAATTTAGATAATTTTTTTGAAACTATCAATTAAACCCCAACTTATATTTATTGCCTTTATTTTTGATAAACATTACCTTAAATAAATCTCCCATTTCTTTCTCATCTATGAGTTTTTTTAATCTAAAATAAATATCTGCTTTTTTTGAAAAGCTTTGATTTTGCGATATTATCTCAGCTCTATTTTTTATTCCTAATTTTACTAAAAAGTTTCCTTGAGTTGTTATTAAGTTTTTTAAACCACCTAATTGATTGATTATTTTCTTAAATAAGAAAAAATTGATATTATGAGTAATATCTGAAGTACCGATATTTTTTAAAACACTGTTATGTTTATGATTTGAAATCGATTTAAGAGTATTTTTCATCCTCTTTTCCATATACCCGTAATCTATCATTAGAAGACCGCCATTATTTTTTTTAACTATTCCAGCAACTTTTTTTAAATAATCTGCTCCAACTAAGGAGTATTCAATAAATTTTTGGTCTTTTGAAATATTATAATTAATTTCTTTTTCAAATTTTTTCATATTAAACTTTCTTTCACAAAAAAAGGGCTTTTTTTGATTTTTAAAATTTACATATCTTTCAAACCAAAGATCTTTTTTTTTAATAAATTGTTTTATTGCTATTGCATCAAAAAACTCGTTTGCAATGAAAATAGTTGGAAATTTTTTTATTTGTTTCAGATCAGAAATCCAAATAACTTTTTCTTTGTCTAATTTATTTTTTTGAACTTTCTTTAATTTTAGACTTTTTTCATGAATTAAAATATTACATGAACTTAAAAACGTTGGAAATTTTTTAAAAGTTTCTAAAAATATCTTCATCATTTCACCATTTCCTGCACCAAGTTCCACTAGATTAATTTTTTTTGGAGTTCCTAAATTTTCCCAAAAACCTAAAATCCATACAGCAATCATTTCAGAAAACATTCTAGAAATATTTGGTGCAGTTATAAAATCGCCCTTTAACCCGAAAGGGTCTTTTTGCATATAGTATCCTTTTTTTTTATCATATAGAGCAAAATCGATAAATTTATCTAAAGAGATTTCAAAATTATTTTTGATGGTCATATTTTTTTAAAGTCAAATAAGAACCAAATATAAAAAAAACTAAACATAAAATTTGCCCCATACTCAATTTAAATATAACGTAACCTAATTGTTCATCTGGCATTCTTAAAAATTCTATAAAAAATCTGAAAACAGAGTAAAATATTAAAAATATTCCAGATAAGAAACCAGGATTTTTAGCTGAGGACACTTTTCGAAAATATATCAATATAAAAAATAATAACAGTCCCTCAAAAAAAGCCTCATAAAGTTGAGATGGATGACGATATATTTCATCAATTTTTTCAAATTTAATTCCCCATGGTAAAGTTGTTTCTTTGCCATAAAGCTCTGAATTTATAAAATTTGCAATACGTCCAAAAAAAATTCCTATAGGCGCAACTGACGAAACAATATCAAGATAAATATAAGAATTATGATTATGTTTTTTTGCAAACCATACGCTCATCACAATTACACCTAATAGTCCACCATGGAATGACATTCCTCCATTCCAAATTTTAAATATTTCAAAAATGTTCTCTAAATAGTAATCTAAATTATAAAATATTACGTAACCTAATCTTCCACCAATTATAATACCTAAAATTATATAAGTAATGTAGTCGTCAAATTTCTCTTTTAAATTATCATCTTTTATAAAAATTCTTTTTGCCAAAATCCATCCAGCGAGAATTCCAAATATATATGATAAAGAATACCATCGAAATTCTAGTGAAAATAAACTAAATGCAACTGGGTCAAAATTATTAATGAACATTTTTAATTATAATAATAGATTAAAGATATAATAACTTATTTAATAAATATATGAAAAATTCAAAATTTGTTTTTGATAAATTTACTAAACTTCTAGAACAAGGTTTAGTCTCATCTAGAGACTTAAAAAATGAGATAGTAAACATTTTAAAATCAAAAAGAGATGAAATCGTATTCAAAATGAAATTAACGAGCAAGGATGAATTTGATATCCTTGCTAAAAGAGTAGAAAATTTAGAGAAAGAACTTGAAAAAAAAAAGGTTTTAAAAAAAAAGGTTAAACGGGTAAAAAAATCTTAACTTCAAGTCCATTCAAATTGGATTTATTCAACTTTATATTACCACCGTGGGAACGTACAATGTCAGATGCAATTGACAGACCAAGCCCTACACTTGATTTGGAGTCTGCTCTTCCTTTATCTATTTTGTAGAAAGGTTTAAATACATTATCGTATTCACTTTCTGCTATTCCTGGACCATCATCTTCAACTTTTATTATTATGCTTGTTTTCTTTTTTTGAAGTTCAATATT
>CACBRY010000031.1 GCA_902541825.1 uncultured Pelagibacteraceae bacterium
TTTTAAAGAACCTAAAATCTTCCCTCTTCCACAACCAATATCTAAAATTTTAAAATTTGAATTAATTTTGGTATTTTTGATTAAAAAATTATTAAAAGAATTAATATAATTTTGTGAAGATAACCAAGTTTTATTGTCCCAATTTTTAATGACAACTGATGCCATATTTTTTTAATCTCCAATAATTATATGGCCATGGTGTTAAAAAACCCACAATAAGCATTAAAGGTACAACCCACCAGGTTAATATTGCTCCACCAGTTAAAAAGTAATCGGTTAAATTCATTGTGGTTTCCATGCTTATCATTGAAATAAAACTCATCCCCAATGCTGTTTTTAAAGCTTTATTAAATTCCAAATTTTGACGGATTAAAATAATTGTTTCTAAAATTATACTTGTAATCAACCCATTTATGATTGCTAATATCATAATGGCTAAAACCGGGAATGGTATTTTAGTCAATTGAAAAAATAAAATTGTTCCAAAATCTCCAATCGAACACCCAAGTAAACACCACGCAGTATTTTTAGCACTTTGTTTCCATGTGTGTGAACAAGACCAATCAAATGTAGTGGATTCCATTCTTATATGATAATGTTTAGTTATGATTTTTAAACAACTATTTGATCAAAAATCTAGCACATACACATACTTAATTGCCTCATCCAAAGGAAGAGAGGCTTTAATAATTGATCCAGTTTTAGAAAACGTAAAAGATTACATAATTTTATTAAAAAAATTAGATTTAAGATTAGTAAAAGTAATTGACACACATATACACGCTGATCATGTGACAGGTGCTTCAAAATTAAAAGACATTACGAAATGCTCCACAATAATGGGCGATCATACTCCAGCTGATGCTGTTGAAATTAAAGTAAAAGATGATGAATACATAAATTTAGAAAATTTAAAAATTAAAGCAATGTATACCCCGGGTCATACTTCAGATAGCTATAGTTTTTTGATGGATAATTATCTTTTTTCTGGTGACACATTGCTGATAAATGGAACAGGTAGAACTGATTTTCAAAATGGAGACTCGAAAGATGCATATAACTCAATTTTTAATAAACTGTTAAAACTTCCTGATGAAACTTTTTTATATCCTGCTCATGATTATAAAGGAGAGAAAGTGAGTACTATTGGTAAAGAAAAAAAACAAAATCCAAGATTACAGGTTAGTAGTGTAGATGAATATGTTGAGCTAATGAACAATCTAAATCTAAAAAAACCCACCGAAATTGATTTTAACGTTGCAAAAAATATTAATTTAGGTGCCTAGTTTAAATTGAAGCTTTTAATGCTTCATAAATTAAATCTTCGGTTGTTTCACCAATACTTCGATAAACTTCTTGATTACCTTTAAAAATTATTAATGTTGTTTGATATTGTACATCAAAAAAATTAGAGATTTCCTTTTTAGTCACATCGAATGAAAAATATTCAATATTATCAAATTTAATGTCTAATAATTCACCTTTATTTTTTGCATTCTGAAGAATTTTCATTTGACCAGCACATGATGGGCAATATTTTATCCAAGAGCTGATTACTACAATTTTTCCATCTGATTGAGCTTTATTAAATAACTCTTTCTTAAAAGTTGTTTCTTTTTCCATTGCATTTGCACTTAATGAAAATAAAAAGAAAATTGATATTAAAGTTTTTCTCATAACCCTTTATACCATAAAAATTAAAAACCAATACGAAGCTAGCCCTGAGATAATTGTCGCAATAATATTTTGACTTATTATTCCAATTAACATTGCAATTATTGCTGCCATTATTTTTGGATTGTTTTCTAATTGGAAATCTCCAGAATTATCCAAAAAAATAGCAGGAAATATAATTGCAGGAAAAATTGCTGAAGGCACAAAAGAGAGAATTTCTCTTATTCTATCATTGAACATTTCTTTCTTTAATAATGCAATCATTGAAAACCTTGTCAAAAAAGTTATCAAACCACAGTATATAATTAATAGCCAGTTACTCATTTTTTTTATTCAACTTGGTTAAAATTGCTGCTGTCAGTAAAGCAGTTACTCCAGCAACAATTACATATGCTTTATAAGGAACATAATTAAATCCAAACGTTGCCACTAATCCTGAAATAATTATCACAATCACATTTATTAATTTTCTAAAATCATTAACCAGTAATGCTAAAAAAGTTAACGGTACTGCAAAACTTAAACCTAGTTTTTCAGGAATAAAAGCTCCCAAAACAATTCCTAAAAAAGTAGTTGTCTGCCAAATAACCCAACAAGTAATACCACCACCAAATAAATGAAAATATTTGTCTTTATCTTTATTTTTTTTAAAATACTCATTTGATCTTGCAAAAGCTTGATCAACTAAAAAATATGAGATTACAATTTTCCAAATAAGTTTTAAATCTGATAAATGCTCAGAAACAACAGCTCCATATAAAAGATGTCTTGAGTTCACTGCTCCAACTGAACTTATTATAACTAAAGATGAGGCGCCTCCTGAAAATAATTGGAGTAAAACAATTTGTGAAGCACCACCAAAGACTATTAATGACATTCCCATTGTTTCTATTGGGCTAAATCCAATATCGATTGAAAGAACCCCAAATATTAAACCAAATGGAACAACTGGAATCATCAATAGGCTAACATCAAAAATACCCTTTAAAAAAACTCTAAATTTATTATCCATTGTAGAGAGTTTTTATTAGAAGCAAACAATATGATCAATATGAATTGGTCTTTTTATGCCAAATTTTTCATTCTCCTCGTGTTGGTGAATATGGTGAGAGTGAACAAAAACTGGAATTAATAAATTACTTGGCGTTTTAAGAGTGTAGATAAAATTTGTGCCCCTAAACTTTCTATCTAT
The DNA here is from genome assembly GCA_902541825.1 of uncultured Pelagibacteraceae bacterium. Taxonomy (GTDB): domain Bacteria; phylum Pseudomonadota; class Alphaproteobacteria; order Pelagibacterales; family Pelagibacteraceae; genus Pelagibacter. Next base: position 2,867 of record CACBRY010000031.1, read on the forward strand.
AACTTCAAATTTTAAATTACTTTGGTCATCATGATGCAAGTCCTCTGGTTGTACCAAGAGTTTTACTTTTGATCCTATTGGAAAAGGTTTATTAAAATTACCCGTAATTGTTCCAAGATCTTTATTTTCTAAACTTTTAGGACTTGTAACCTCTGCAGGAATTAGAATGCCTCTATTTAAAAAATTAACTACCTCTATTGAGTTGGGTAAATGATAAACATTATATGGATCGTCAAATTGTTTGAGTTCCTGATTTAAAATAATTCCACATTTTGATCCTAAATAAAATGCTTCATAAGAGTCATGAGTTACAATTATTGTAGTAATTTTTGAACTCTTTAATATTTTTTTTAATTTTTCCTGTATTTCTTCTTTAAAACTTTGATCAACATTTGATAATGGTTCATCTAATAATAGTAGGTCTGGATTAGTGATTAAAGATCTCGCAAGTGAAGCTCTTTGAGCTTCTCCAGCGCTAATTTCATGTGGAAATTTATTTAAAATTATAGAGATATCTAGTAGATCAATAATTTCTTGAAAGTTTAAATTTTTTTCTTTTTTATCTTTATTTCTATCGGCACCTAATAATATATTTTTTTCTACAGTATAATGTGGAAATAAACTGTTTTCTTGAAATGCAAGTGATATATTTCTATTTTCAGGCTCAACATTTTTTTGATTTGAAGATAATACATTTCCCTTTAACTCTATTGTTCCCCTTTCAATTTTTTCTAAGCCAGCAATTGTTCTTAAAATTGTAGTTTTACCAATTCCTGATGGACCTAGAAGACATATAATATCTCCCTCATTTTCAATGGCAAAAGACACATTGGCTACTTTTGTTTTGCCTCCAACTTTAAAATCAACATTTTTTACTTCAAAAAAATTTTTACTCATTGTTCTCTCTTAAAATATATCTTGAACTAATTATAATGAATAAAGATGCAATTAATATCAAAAATAAAGAAGGCACAGCAGCTGCCTCTAATAAATCCTCCGAGGCAGAAATATATGCTGTAGTTGCAAAAGTTTCAAAATTAAAAGGTCTTAAGATTAATGTTATAGGTAGTTCCCTAATTATCTCTAATGAAATTAAAATAACTATAAATAATAAGGAATTTCTTAAGAAAGGAATGTGAATATTCATAAAGGTCTTTCTTTTTGAGTAACCAAGTAAGTATGCACTTTCATCAACAGATATATTTATTTTTTCATATCCTGATTTTATTCCATTAAATGCTAAAGAGTAAAATCTTACAAAATAAACTAATACTAATCCTAAAATAGAGCCAATAAAAACTTTCTTGATAGAGTCAAATCCCAAAGATTTAATTATGCTGTTATCAAACCATGCAATAAAACTTATAAATGCTATAGCCAA
>CACBRY010000032.1 GCA_902541825.1 uncultured Pelagibacteraceae bacterium
CTGTTGATTCAGGCCAACCTTTCTTCTCAAAATGATGATGGATTGGTGCCATTTTAAAAACTCTTTTACCAGTAAGTTTAAATGATATTACTTGCACAATCACTGAAACTGCTTCAAGAACAAATAAACCTCCAGTAATTGCTAAAACTATTTCATGTTTTGTTATTATACCAACTGCTCCTAAAGAGCCACCCAAAGACAAAGATCCAGTATCTCCCATAAAAATTTTTGCTGGAGGTGCGTTGAACCATAAAAAGCCTAAGCAAGAACCAATGATTGCTCCACAAAAAATTGAAACTTCCCCAGTTCCCTCTATGTAAGGAATTTGCAAATAATTTGAGAATACAATGTTTCCTGTAACATAACTTATAAATGCAAAACAAGCTGCAACAAGTATAACAGGCACTGTTGCTAACCCATCTAATCCATCAGTGAGATTTACAGCATTCGATGAACCAATAATTACAAATATTGAAAAAGGTATAAAAAACCATCCAAGATTAATGATTAGGTTTTTAAAAAAAGGAAAGTATAGATTTGTTAAATCTTGATAGTCATTAAAGTAAACATAAAAACTAACACCAATTATTGCTAGTATTATTTGAAAGGTTAATTTTAACTTTGATGAGATACCTGAAGAGTTACTATACTTTATTTTTTTATAATCATCGAATGCCCCAAGCAAACCAAAAGAAATTGCGATATATAAACAAAATAAAACATTTAAATTTGATAAATCAGCCCAGAATAGTACTGATATTAACAAACCAATCAAAATAATTACTCCACCCATAGTCGGAGTTCCTATTTTCTTAACTATATGATCTTCTGGACCATCATTACGGATAGGATTTAAAATTTTTTGTTTTGAAAAAAGTTTTATAAAAGTTCCTCCAATAATTAAAACAATAATTAATGAAGTAAAAAAAGATAAACCAGTCCTAAATGTTAGATATTTAAATACATTTAAAAAACTAAAACTATCAACAAAATTTAGTAAAAATTGATAAAGCATTTAATTTAAACCCTTTAAATTATTTACTATACTGTTGAAACCTGTCGCATTTGAGGCTTTAATCATTAAATAATCATTATTATTGAAATCTTTCTTAATTAATTCAAAAATTCCTGATTTATTTTCTAAAATTCTTCCTCTTTTTACTTTCACAATATTATCGAATATTTCTTTTACCATTTTTCCCATAACAAATACTTTATCAATATTTGTCTCGTTTATTATAGGAACTATTGATTGGTGAAGTTTTTTTGAATGTGAACCAAGTTCCATCATATCTCCAAGCAAAAGATATTTACGATATTTTTTTGTATCTATATTGTCATAATTTTTTAAGGCTGATTTTAAAGATAGAGGATTAGAATTATAACTTTCATCAATTAAGTTTATTTTTTTGTTACCTATCTTTATTGTAGAATGATCTCCTCTTCCTGCTGGACTTCTAAAATCTAAGAAAATTTTTTCATTGAGTTTAAGCACATCTTTGTAAATACTTATTACACTTAAAGCGCTTAAAATATTATAAATATTACTTTGAAAATTATTAGAAATTATAAAATATTTAAACTTATCATTAAGTTTAACTTTAATTTTAAATGCCTTTTTAACTTTTTTAATATTAAACAACTTAACATTTGCTTTTTTAGTTTTAATCCCAAAAGAAATCACATTAATATTCTTATTTTCAGCAATTTTTTTATGTAATTTGAAAAAACTATCATCAGCATTCAAGACAACAAAACCATTGGGTAATATATTTTTAATTATCTCTGCTTTAGCTAAAGCAATTTGTTTGATATTTTTGAAATTTTTTGCATGAGCATAATTTATGTTAGTAATCAAACCAACATTCGGTTTTATAATATTTGTTAAATTATCTATTTCCCCTTTTTTATCCATACCAACCTCTAAAACTCCAAATTCATCACTATGTTTTAAATTAAGTAAACTTAATGGAACTCCAAATTTATTGTTATATGATTTTGGAGAAATACTAACACTAGAAATCTTTCCTAACACATTGCCCAATAATTCTTTGAGAGTAGTTTTTCCACAACTTCCTGTAATAGCTATAATATTTGTATCGATATTTTGTCTAAATATTTTTGAAATTTCAGTCATAAATTTTAATGTATTTCTTACTTTTATCTGACGTTTGCTATTAAATTTATTTTGAACTTTATTTACTACAACTAATGATGCTTTATTTTTAAATGCCTCTCCAATATATTTATTTCCATCATTTTTTTTTCCTTTAATAGCAAAAAAGATATCATCCTTATTTACCTCTTTGGAGTTAATTCTTACTTTATCTGCTTTTACTAAAGGAATTTTATTTTTGATTTTTGATAATTCTTTAATAATATTTATCTTAAAGTTTTTTGATAAGCTTGTATTCTTAAGTTTAATACAATCTAAAATAATTTTTTTGTCTGAAAAATAAATTTTCTTTTTACCAAAATCTTGAGTTTTCTCATGACCTTTTCCAGCAACCAACAAAATATCACCTGTATTTAAATTTTTGATGGCCTCAGAAATAGCTTTTTTTCTATCAGGAATTTCTTTCATCGAAGTGTCTTGAATACCCTTTTTAATATCATCTCTTATTTTTCTTGGATCTTCAAATCTAGGATTATCATCGGTTAAATAAATTTCGTTAGAATAATCACATGCAATCTTTCCCATTTTAAATCTTTTATTTTGATCTCTATTTCCGCCACAACCAAAGAGTAAAATTATTTTTTTATTTGGAAATTGTTCTTTAAGGTTTGAAAGACATATTCTAAGTGCATCTGGTGTATGTGCATAATCAAGTATTACTTTAGACCTATTTTTGATTTTACCTATTTTTTCAAGTCTTCCATCTATTGGCTTAAGTTTTGATAATACATTTAGAATCTTGATTAAACTTATATTGCTATTTTTTGCTGCGATAATCGCCATTAAAATATTTTTTAATTGTATTTTTCCAATAAGATTTAAATTTATTTCTCTTGTTAGATTATAGTATCTAATTTTTAATATTTGTTTCTCGCCTCTATAACTATGAGATAAAATTTGAAATTGATTTTTGCTATTATTTAAAACCTGCAATTTCAATTTTCTAGAAATTGCAATTTTTTTAATTCTTTTAAATTCTGGTAATGTTTCATCTGTTATTACATTTCCTTTTTTTCTTATCAAATTTTCAAATAAGTACTGTTTTGCTTTAAAGTAGTCCTTAAAATTTTTATGATAATCTAGGTGATCTTGAGATAAATTTGTGAAAATACCAGACGAAAACTTTAGACCATCCAACCTATGTTGGGTTAGACCATGGCTGGATGCTTCCATAATTACATTATTAATTTTTTGAGATTTTAATTTAGATAATATTTTTCCCATTCGAATTGGGTCTATCGTAGTATTTTGTAAATTTCGTCTTATATTTTTCGATTTTACACCTAATGTTCCGATTGAGGCGACTTTTATTTTATTAAGTTTTAACAATTGAAAATAAAAATCTGAAACAGATGATTTTCCATTTGTTCCAGTTACAGCAATTAAATTATTTGGTTTATTCTTATAAATTTTAAAAGCGACTTCTGCTAAAAGTTTTCTTATATTTTTAGTATGAATGAATAAAATATCCTTTTGAGGATTTGTAATTCTTTTCTCACTTATAATAATTTTAGAGCCTTTTTTTAT
>CACBRY010000033.1 GCA_902541825.1 uncultured Pelagibacteraceae bacterium
TACTTAGGTAGCGAAGTTCCAAAAGAGCATTTAATTTGGCAAGATCCAATTGATAAACCAAAGTACAAACTTAAATCAAAAGATATAAAAGATTTAAAAAAACAAAATTTCTAAATCAAAAATATCAATTTCAGATTTAGTTTCTACTGCATGGGCATCAGCTTCAACTTTTAGAGGATCAGATAAAAGAGGTGGTGCAAACGGTGCAAGAATAATGCTAGAACCACAAAAAAACTGGGCTGTAAATAATCCTAAGAAATTATCAATTGTGATTAAAGCTTTAAATAAAATTAAAGATCAATTTGATAATAAAAAGAAAAGTGTATCAATGGCAGACTTAATTGTCTTAGCAGGTGGTGTTGGTATTGAGATGGCTGCTAAAAAAGCAGGACATAAAGTTAATGTTCCATTTTCAGCAGGCAGAGGAGATGCAAGACAAGATCAAACTGATATTCATTCCTTTGGTCTTCTTGAGCCTCAAGCAGATGGTTTTAGAAACTATCTAAATGGCGGAGCTTCAAATGTTTCAGCAGAAGAAAAATTGGTTGATAAAGCCCAACTAATGGGTCTTACTGCACCAGAAATGACAGCACTTATAGGCGGTATGAGAGTTTTAAATACTAACTATGATGGTTCAAATTATGGTGTTTTAACAAATAAACCTGGTTCTCTTACTAACGATTATTTCATAAATCTATTAGACATGAATACTACATGGAAAGAGGAAGATAAATCAGAACAAACTTTTGTTGGAAAAGATAGAAAAACTCAAAAAACTAAATGGAAAGGAACAAGAGTTGATTTGATTTTTGGTTCAAATTCTCAATTAAGAGCTCTTGCAGAAGTTTATGCTTGTGAGGACTCAAGTGAAAAATTTGTTAAAGATTTTATAGCTGCATGGGTAAAAGTTATGAATTCTGATCGATTTGATTTGAAATTAAATTAAATTTGAAAAAAAGATAAAGTTATATGGCAACAGCAAATTTTGAGGATTTTTACGAAGTTCCAAATCTAAATTTTGACATTTCAAAGTTAAAAAATGACTTAGATAAAATTTTGAAATTAAAAAAATTTAATACACCAGGTGTTACACATTTTGGTGCAATTCCATTAAACCAAATCCCAAACGATAAGAGCTCGATTGAAGGGAGCAATATTAGAGGAAAATATTGGACAATTGCAGATGAAACTGGAAAAGAGGTTTCAAGAGATGTTGATATAGATGAGTCTAAATATACACAATTAATACCTGAATTTGAAAATACATACTTTGCAGAAGTTTATAAAGTTCTAAACAAGAGATTTAAATTGGGAAGGGTTAGGCTTTTATTAAAAGAGCCTAGATCAACTTTGAGTTGGCACAAAGATCCTGAATGTAGGCTTCATGTGCCTATAATCACAAATAAAGGGTGTTCAATGGTTATAGAGAACGTTGCTAAACATTTACCCGCAGATGGGAAAGTTTGGATTACAAATAACACTAAATATCATAATTTTTTTAATGGAGGTGAACAGGCTAGAATACACCTTGTGGCTTGTGTTCTTGAGAGTCCTTTTAAAAACTGATGGAAATTACTAAAGGCATTTTTCAAGCATCCCAAAATATTTATCAAAATAATAAAGGTTCTTTACTTAGAACTGTAATTTATACCATTGGACACTTTGCAATTGCGATTACAGTTTTAATGATAGTAGCAGATGTTTCTTTTAAAATTGCACTAACCGATGCAATTGTAGAACCAATTGCAAACTCAATTTGGTATTTTATTTTAGATAAATGGTGGATAAGCAAATCTAAAAAATAATTTGATCGAATACCGCAAAAAAAAAGCAATTAGTAATCATTCGCAAAAAATTTTCGATAATAATAATCATTCGCATGAATAGTTATTGAAATAAATTTATTTATGATTAATTTTTTACTATGCAAACAGAAAATTATAATTGTAAAAAATGTGGACTAACAATTTCTTCAACTTGTTCCAAATGTGATAAAATTGTTGATGTTGAAGTCCTTGATGATGGTTGCATTGTTCAGAAAACAAAATGTTTAGACTGTGCAAATGCTCCTGTAATCAAGGATGTTTGTGAGCAACAAAAATAGTTTACGATAAAATTAAATTAGGGTTATAAAGGTTAATTTAGACCCCAAGAATTTTCTACTTTGACCCAGCCTTTAAAATCATCAGTTTTTATCTTACACCAATTATTGTTACAATTTTGTATCAATAAAACTCTACCCTTTTCTATTTTTGCTAAAGGCTTAGAAAAATTTGTTGGTTTACTGAACAAGATTTTATCTGTTTTAGGTATAATGGAATTTACTTTTTTAAGTTGAGAGACATGTATCCATCCACTATTATTTTTAAGATCAATAATTCTCCTAAAATTTTCTTTTTTATCAATCTGCTTTATAGGTAAATTGATTTTTTTATAAATATATTTTATAGGAAATTCAAATCCTGGGCCATATCTTACATTTACTTTGTCTTTTTTTAATGAGAGAAAGATTTCATTTGCAAAAATGTTAAATGGAAAAAAAATCCAGAGTAAAATTAAAAAATATATTTTTTTCATTATTCGGTGATACCTTATTTCTTATTAAATTTAACTTTTCTAAAATTAAGATTTAATAGATCTATAATTAATATTTGATTTTTTAAGTTTTGCCCAATTTTCATAATCATTTTTAATGCTTCATTTGCTTGAGTTGTTCCTACAATCGATGCAGTTGTGCCAAGGACTCCCTCAAATTCACAATTAAGGTCATCATCTGAAATTTCATTTTCTTGGTAGAAATTTTTTAAGGAAGCCGTTTTTTTATCATTAAAATCAAATGTGAATACATGACCGTCAAATTTGCTAATTGCTCCTGTGATTAATTTTTTTTTTAATTTTTTACAATAATCATTAATCAAAAATTTAGTTTTAAAATTATCTGTACCATCAATAATAATTTCGTAATTTTTAATTATTTTTTTTATATTATTTTCGTCGAGTCGAGATTTATAAGTTTTAATTTTAGTAGATGGATTTATTTCTCTTAGTTTTTTTGCAGCTATAATAACCTTTGATTTTTTTACGTCTCTAGAGGTAAATAAGCTTTGCCTATGTATATTGGAAAGATTAACAATATCGTTATCGATAAGACCAATATTTCCAATACCAGCTCTTACTAGATTTTCTGCAGCTGGACAACCCAAACCCCCAATACCAACGATTAAAACTTTGGAGGATAAAATTTTCTTTTGACCTTTTGCACCTATGTTTTTTAAAACTAATTGTCTTGAAAATCTCTCAATTTGAAATTTGTTTAGGCTTTCTCTCATTTACCAGTTGAACCAAAACCCCCTGCTCCTCTTATTGACTCTGGAAGATCATTTGTTTCCTCTAAATCCATTTTTATGACTGGAGTTAAAATCATCTGAGCAATTCTATCATTATTGTTAATTTTAAAGTTTTTATTACCATGATTAAATAAAATAACTTTTATTTCTCCTCTATAATCACTATCAATTGTACCAGGTGTATTTAAAACACTAATATTATTTTTTGCCGCTAATCCTGATCTTGGTCTTATT
>CACBRY010000034.1 GCA_902541825.1 uncultured Pelagibacteraceae bacterium
AGATAAATATTGTCAATTATCTTACAACTCAAATTTTATAAATAACGATAATTATTTTATAGATGATATAAAAAAGATTACTTCAAAAAATAATAATTTTTGTAACTCCACTAATTATAATTCAATAAAGAAAAAAGAATTTATAAAAGATAATTTACCTAGTTTTGATTTATTATTTGCAGGCTTTCCATGTCAATCATTCAGCTCAATGGGAAAACAAAAAGGGTTTGAGGACGAAAGAGGTGCTCTTTTTTTTGATATTGCAGCAATATTACATTCTATTAAACCAAAATATTTCATCTTAGAAAATGTAAAAAGATTATTAACTATTGATGATAAAAAAACATTTAAAACCATAATATCAATTTTACAAAATGAAAACTATGATGTTAGCTGGTGGCTACTAGATAGTAAAGATTATGGAGTACCCCAAACCAGAAGGCGTATTTTTATTTATGGATCTCTAAAAAAAAATAAAAGCAATTTTCCAATTGATCCTCCAAAAATTTCTAAGAAAGTTACTACAACTAAATCAGTTTTAGAGAAAAATGTCGACACAAAATATATTCTTTCAAAAAAAATTCTTAAAACTATTCTAAAAGATGGATCGGGCGGATACTACTCTAAATCTGAAATAGATTTAGAGATTGCAAGACCACTTACAAGAACAATGGTTAAAATGCATAGAGCTCATCAAGATAATTACTATTCAAACAAGTTTATAAATAACGAAAAAAAACTCAAATGGATCAGAAAGTTAACACCCTTGGAAGCTTTGAGGCTTCAAGGGTTTCCAGATAAATTTTATAAAAGTGCAAAAAGAAATAATGTTTCGGATACTCAACTTTATATGCAGGCAGGAAATTCAGTGACAGTAAATGTAGTAGAGGCTATACTTAATCATTTAATTGATCATGGTTGGTTCAGATGACCGCTGTAAATAAACTGTGTTATAAAACTGTAACAAAAGCCGAGTTGGGTCTATCGCCTAAGAGTAATCAAACACATATAGGCTTTGCTGAAAATACTTTTAATGAATGGAAAAAAAGAATTTCGATTAAAACAAAACTAAATATTTTTTTTGATGATAACAAAAATACAAATATTGAGACATTGTTATTTAATGATCCAATAGAAAAACCTTCTGGAGGTTTTAGAAGCCCTAAATTTAGGTCTGGAAGCGATAAAGAAATACCATCCCTAAGAGATAGTATTCTTTATTATTACAAACAAGATATGAAAAATTCTTTAGGAACCCCTGTTCTTATTCTTTTTGATTTAAAAAACTCTAAATATAAACTTGAAGCTTTTTTGATTTCAACAAATCATAAAATTTTTCAAAAATTAAAAAAATTGTTAAGCTATAACCTTGTAAATAGAAATAATAATGGTGAAATACATTCAAAGTTAATTACCTCAACAAATAAATTCAGTAATGATTTTAAGATAATATCAAACATTTATAATGATATTTATTCAAATAAAGAAGTTTTAAATAAAGTAGAAAATGATGGTTTCCGCTCAGACGATTTTAATATTGATAATGTTCGAGAAGAAAGACAGACTATTAAAACATCATCTAAAAGAAGTAGAATCGGTCAACAAAATTTTAGAATCAAAGTTTTAAGTGCATACAAATACAAGTGTTGTGTTACAGGTTCAGATTTAATAGAAGCTATTGAGGCCAATCATATTTTTCAGTACAAAGGCCCAGATACAAATCACATCCAGAATGGAATACCTCTAAGGGTTGATATACATAAATTATGGACTGGAGGATTGTTGGGGATAAATGATAAGTACGAAGTAATTTTGAATGATAAAGCAAAAAATTCAGAGAGTTATAAAAAGTATCATGGTCAAACTATAAAGCTTCCGACAAATCCAAAATATCATCCAAATAAAGTTGCTCTACTGAGGTGGTGCAATTTACATAATTTGAAGTAGACAAATTTTTATATTCAATGATATACAATCTATAGAATGAAATTCTCATTAGAAATTAGTCCTCAGACAGATCTAGATACAGTGCCACCAGTAAAAGATGTATATATAACTATGTTGCCTGGCAGTGATTATAAAGAAACAGCACAACAAGCAGTTGCACTTGTAAAAAAGGGTTTTAATCCAGTCCCACATTTTCCAGCTAGATCCATGAGTAATGAAAAAGAGCTAAAAGATTACGTTTTGAGATGTAAAGATGGGGGTGTTAAACAAGTTTTAGTAATTGGTGGTGGTAGAGAACCGATGGGTAAATTTGACAGCTCTTTCCAACTTTTAGAAACTGGTTATTTTGAGGAGATGACTGTAGGAATTGCTGGACATCCAGAGGGGAGTCCTGATATATCCGATTCAGATTTAGAAAAAGCTATGATAGATAAAAAGCCTTATGCTGATTATATAGTAACACAGTGGTTATTAGATCCCCAGCCAATTATAGATTTTATTTCTAAACAAAGCGTACCAGTGCATGTAGGAATTACTGGACCTCTAAAAATATCAAGCTTAATTAAATTTGCAAATATTGTTGGAGCAAAAAATTCCATAAATTTTCTTAAATCTAATTTTACTAAGGCGTTAGATTTATTAAAACCTAAAGACCCTAATGATCTAATTGGGAAAGTTAAATCGCATACTGATTTCTTCCACATTTATACATTCGGCGGCTTGAAGGAAACAAACAAGTGGTTGAAGGAGAATGGTTATGTCTAAAGAATTTGACTATACTAAACTAAAGCATGTTACTTCTGTTGATCAGTCAGATCGAAAAGTACCATACAATTTAAGACAAAGTGGGCCTACAAAAGTTGAAATGTTAATTTCAACAAGAGTAAGAAAATCACCATATTGGCATTTGTCAATGCAAGCAGGTTGTTGGAGAGCAACTGTTTATAATCGAATTTATCATCCTAGGGGATATGTGAAACCTGAAGATGGTGGTGCAATGGTTGAGTATGATGCAATTGTAAATCATGTAACTATGTGGAATGTTGCTGTTGAAAGACAGATCCAAGTAAAAGGTCCTGATGCAGAAAAATTTGTTGATTATGTGATAACTCGAGATGCAACAAAAATCTCTCCGATGCGAGCAAGATATGTAATTTTATGTAACGCTTACGGAGGAGTTTTAAACGATCCAATACTTTTAAGAATTTCAAAAGATGAATTTTGGTTTTCTTTATCAGACTCGGACATAGGAATGTATCTTCAAGGCGTTAATGCAGACGGTAAATTTAATTGCACCATTGAAGAAATTGATGCATGTCCAGTTCAAATTCAAGGGCCTAAATCAAAAGCACTTATGAAAGATTTGCTAGGTGATCAGGTTGATTTAGAAAATATGCCTTTCTATGGTTTAGCTGAAGTTAAGGTTGCCGGAAGAAGTTGTGTTATCTCTCAATCAGGTTTTTCAGGTGAAGCTGGATATGAAATATATTTAAGGAATGCAACTTTATATGCCGATGAGATGTGGAATGCTGTTCTTGAAGCTGGAAAAAAACACCAGCTAATGGTTATTGCCCCTGCTCACCACAGAAGAATTC
>CACBRY010000035.1 GCA_902541825.1 uncultured Pelagibacteraceae bacterium
GAAAATTTTTCTCTATTTTCTATTATATAATTGGGTAATTCCTCATCTTTAATTACCTCAAATTTAAAATCTCTTCCAAATAAATCTTTGTGGGAGTCTATTTTTTCACTTATATGATTTATATTTGTAAATTGAGATTTATTAAACTCTGAATGAGCAAACGACTTTATTTTTTTACTAACCTCCTCGGGGGGCATTACAAAAGAAAAATGCCAACCACCTTTATCTATTATGTTCCATTTAATTTTATCCAATCTATAAAACGGATAATTTTTTACTTTTTGTTTCCTTAGCCACTGGGGGTTCTTTAAATCCTTAAATTTACACATTTTTGACCCAAACCAATCCGGCTCAGAAGCGTTAAGCAAATTGAATTTATAATAAATCATCTTTTGCTTAAAAGCAGTATATTTTCTTTTATTCCTAAGTAATTGGTTAATTTCATCTAAATTTGGTATTTCATCTATATCTGAGATTATTACGTAATCCTCTTGATGAACATTTTCTAGAGCATTTAAAATATAATTTCGATGGTAGTTTTCTCTTTCCCAATGAGTGAAGCCCCTCGGAAAATCCTCTACCTGTAAGTATACAATTTTATCTTTAAACTTTTTAAGACTCTCTATATTAAAATTATAATTTTCCTTTTTTATACCGCTATGATTATACCTTGCCTCGATAATTACGAATTTATCAATATATTTATTTAATAAATTTAATCTTAATTCTAATATCAAATTCTCATTATTATAAAGAAAGCAATCTATTATATTCATCTTCAATCTTTGTTGATTTTTAAAACTCCTATAAAAGCTTCTTGGGGTATCTCAACTCTACCAAATTGTTTAGATCTTGCTTTCCCCCTTTTTTGTTTCTCCAATAATTTTCTTTTTCTATCTGTTGCTCCACCCCCGTGGATTTTAGTTAATACATCTTTCTTAAATCCCTTAATTGTTTCTCGAGCAATTATTTTTCCTCCTATAGCTGCTTGAACTGGTATCATAAAATTATGTCTAGGGATCAAATCTTTAAGTTTCTCACAGACTTCTCTTCCGGTTTTTTGTGCGAAATCTTTATGTATCATCATGGCTAAGGCATCTACTGGTTCACCATTTACTAAAATTCCAAGTTTGACCAAATCACCCTCTCTATGATTAATAATTTCATAATCAAAACTTGCATATCCACTAGTCATTGATTTTATTCTATCATTGAAATCAAAGACAACCTCATTAAGAGGTAATTCATAATTTATTACCGCTCTGTTTCCAGAATAGGAAAGGTTTGTTTGAATACCTCTTTTATCCTGACATAACTTTATTAGTGAACCTAAATATGTGTCAGGAGTTATAATTGTGGCCTTAATCCAAGGTTCTTCAATTGACTTAATTAATGTGGGATCTGGAAGTGAAGAAGGATTCTGTAAATCTATGTTTTTTCCGTTATTTAAATTCACTTTATACACAACGCCAGGGGTAGTCGTTAAAAGATTTACGTCAAATTCTCTCTCTAGTCTCTCAGATATTATCTCCAAATGAAGCAATCCTAAAAAGCCACATCTAAAGCCAAGACCTAAAGCTGATGAGGATTCAGGTTCAAAAGAAAAACTTGCATCGTTAAGTTGTAATTTGGCTAAACCATCTTTTAGTTTTTGATATTCAGAACTATCCACAGGAAATAAACCACAAAATACAACGGGTTTACTTGGTTTAAAACCAGGCAAAGGATCAGTCAATTCCTTTGTAGCATCGCAAATAGTATCGCCAACTTTTGTTTCTGATAAAACTTTAATTCCAGTTGTTATAAAGCCTATTTCACCAGTGTTTAATTCGTCTATATTTTCTGCTTTTGGAGTAAATACTCCAACTTTCTCAACAATATAATCTTGATTTGTTGAAAGCATTTTTATTTTCATATTTTTTCTTAATGCACCATTAATAACTCTTACCAAAATTACAACACCAAGATAAGTATCATACCAGCTGTCAACCAATAAACATTTTAAATCTTTATCAGTTTCTCCTTCAGGACCCGGAAGTTGATTAACAATTTGTTCTAAAATTTCACTTATGCCTTCTCCAGTTTTACCAGAACAAGGGACTGCTTTATCAGTATCAATCCCTATCACATCCTCAATTTGCTTTTTAGTTCTATCTAGGTCTGAAGCTGGTAAATCAATTTTATTAAGAACTGGAATAATTTCATGATCAATATCTAAAGCTTGATATACATTAGCCAATGTTTGAGCTTCAACACCCTGAGTACTATCAACAATTAATATTGATCCCTCACATGCATATAATGACCTACTGACTTCGTAGCTAAAATCGACGTGACCTGGTGTATCAATAATGTTAAATATATAATTTTTTCCATTTTTGGCTTTATAATTTAATTTAACAGTTTGTGCTTTGATCGTAATTCCTCGCTCTCTTTCAATATCCATTGAATCTAAAACCTGCTCTTTCATTTCCCTATCTGTTAAACCTCCACACTTATGTATAATTCTATCTGCTATGGTTGATTTGCCGTGATCGATGTGCGCAATAATCGCAAAATTTCTAATATTATCAATAGTGCTCATCTGAGTATTAAGATCGAATTTTAGCGCCAGTTTTATTTTCAACTGTCTTAATTATCAAGTTATTAATTTGCTCTAAATCAGTCTCATTTAAAGTTTTTTCGGATGACTGAATTGTTACGCTTATTGCAATTGATTTTTGGTTTTCGGGAATATTATCGCCCTGATAAACATCAAAAACTCTTACATCTTTCACTAAACTTTTATCAATATTAGAAATAGAGTTTATCAAATCTTGAGCATTCACATCTTTGTTTACTATAAATGCAAAATCTCTCTCAGATTTTTGATAGTCAGAAAATGAAAACTTTTCTTTAAGATCATTAAGAGTTTTTTTTGGATGCTTTAAATTGTCCATAAAAATCTCAAAACCAACTAAAGACTCCGTTTTCATATCAACCTGCTTTAAAATGTTAGGATGTATCTCTCCAAAATATGCAGCCATTTGATCTTTCTCATCATCTAAAAATAATCTTCCTGATTTGCCAGGGTGATAATAATTAGGTGTTTTATTATCAATAAAAAATTTTTGAGAGTCATAACCAGCCTCAACTAAAGTTTGAATTACATCTCTT
>CACBRY010000036.1 GCA_902541825.1 uncultured Pelagibacteraceae bacterium
TCAGAATTTAATAATAGGTTTTTCCAACTTTCTATCTCTGTATCAATTACTTTAATTCTTTCGTTTCTCTTTACAGAATCTTTTTTTATATTTTCATTTTTACTATAACTCCCAGCGTATGCTTCGATTAATAGCTTACAATTATCAAGTGCTGAAATAGCTTCTTGATTTTTTTGTGAATTAATAAGTTCTTTTACTTTTTCAATTTCACTTTGTAATTTATCTTTAGAGGTGTTCAAATCATTATCAGACTGTTTTTCAGTGTCATAATATTTGGAGTCAATTTCTATTAACTCATTTTTTTCTTCTTTTAATCTTTTTTCATTTGAGTTCGCATCGATCACTATTCCTTTTTCTCTACCGATATCTTCCTCAAATGTTTGAAGTGTTTTTTTTATATTTTCAATTTCATCTTGTATCCTTGTGTTTTCTTCGTCCAGACTTTGTAGCTCAAGATTAAGTCTCTGTATTTTAGATAAGTTTTCAATATTCTTTTCCCTTAATGGTGTAACTTTTTCAGTTTCAGTCTTTATTAAATTTTCAAGATCTGCGATCTTATTATTAAAGTCTGTTACTTCAGTCTCTGCTTCAACATTAATCTCATTTTCTATTTTTATTTCTTTATCAATTTCTAATAATTTTAAATAATATAAGCCTGCTTCTATCTTTTTTATTTCTTCAGACATATTTTTATATCTTGCTGCCTCTTCAGCTTGTTTTTGAAGATTAACAAGTTGCCTTTCTTGTTGGCGCCTTAATTCATCTGCTCTTTTAAGATTATTTTCTGCAGCGTTTAGTCGTAATTCAGCTTCATGCCTTCTTACATGTAATCCTGAAATTCCTGCAGCTTCTTCTAAAATTGCTCTTCTATCGGCTGGTTTAGCTGTAACGATTGCACCTATACGACCTTGGCTTATCATCGATGGAGAATGTGCTCCGGTTGATAGATCTGCAAAAAACATTTGAGCATCACGGGCCCTGACTTCCTTATCATTTATATAAAATTTTGAGCCTTTATCTTTTTCTATTTTTCTTCTTACGTTTACCTCATCCAATTCTCTATATTGAATTGGCCCCTCATTTTTTTCATTAGTTACAGTAACAGACACTTCTGCAATGTTCTTGGATGCTTTGTTAGATGTTCCAGAAAATATTACATCCTCCATTCCTGATCCTCGCATACTTTTTGCCGATGTTTCTCCCATGACCCATCTTAAGGACTCAACAATATTTGATTTTCCACATCCATTAGGACCAACTATCCCAGTTAAACCATTTTCAATTAAGAAATTAGTTTTATCAGCGAAAGATTTAAATCCGTTTAATTGGATTTTTTTAAACTCCATTAGGAGTTTATATCAGTTTTTCTAGCGATTTTTTTAAATTTTTATAATTAAGGGGTTTCTCAAACTTTTCGTTATTAATAATAATCGTAGGAGTAGCATTAACCTTAAATTTTTTAGTACCTTCGATTCGATCGTTTAACACATAATCCTCTATTTTTTTATCATTTATACATTTTTCAAAATCTAAATCGAAACCTTGATTTTTAATGAATGTTTTTAAATTATCATTAATTTCCTCCACATTTTTCCCTCTGACCCATGCTTGTTGATTTGAATAAAGGCTATTTAAAATTTTCAAACTTTCATTACTTTTACATTGAGAAATTTTTGATGCATTAAAAGCGGCCACATCTAGAGGAAAGTGCCTGAATTCAATTTTGACTAAACCAGTATCGATATACTCTTTTTTGAGTTGAGGATATACGTTTTTATGAAAATCTGCGCAATGACTACATGTTAGAGATTCATAAGCGATTATTGTAATCTTCGCATCTTTATTTCCTGCTATGATTCTATTCCCTTCAGCATTTAAAATACTTATCGACCCAAAAAACAAGATTAATATTAAAAATATTTTTTTCATTTTGTTTTAAACACTTTTGATAACTTTATTAAAGATTTCTTTATTTTTTCATTTTTAACACTATTTATCTTTTTTTGATAATCATGATTTGTCACATTATAGGAGCTTTCATCATTTGTAGAGGGGTTAATTTTTTCATCATCAAAACTTGTTAATTTAATTTTTTCAACAACAGAATAACCAAATAAATTATTTAATTTTTCCAATATATCTTTTCTTGAATATTCCAGTTCAACTTCATGCCCCCTTTTAACATTGATTAACAAAGTGCTAACACCGAACTTATTAGAATTTTTAAAAGATTTGGGGTAGCAAACTTTAAATAAATTTTCTCCAACAATATATTTCCAATTATTGATAGTTTCAGAGTACACGTGCCCTTTCTTATTGATGACTTTTTTGATATTTTTTGGCAAAGTGTCTTTAAAGGATCTTAAGCCTTGAATGCTATTTCTCTGCTTAGTATATTTTTTGAATTGCATATGAAAGATCAAATAATAACAAAAAAAATTCTTAATTGGTATGATTTAAATAAGAGAACATTACCGTGGCGAAAAAATGTTTCACAATCAAAAAGACATTATTATACATTAGTAAGTGAATTCATGTTGCAGCAGACACAAGTTGTGACTGTGATTCCTTATTTTAATAGATTTATAAATAAAATTCCAAATCTTAAAAAACTTTCAAAAATCCCAGATAGAGAATTGATAAAACTTTGGGAGGGTCTTGGATATTATTCGAGAGTAAGAAATCTAAAAAAAACTACTAAAATCATAATTAGTAAATATCATGGAGAAATTCCAAATAATTATGAGGATTTAATATCTTTACCTGGTATCGGCAATTACACTGCTAATGCAATTTTAGCTATTGCCTTTAATAAATCCTATATTCCTTTAGATGGAAACATTGAAAGGGTTTTAAAAAGATATCTTTATTTAAAAAAAGATAAGGAAATACAAAAAGACAATCTAATACAAAAAAAATCTATTTTTGGAATTTCATCAAGAGCAAGCGATTATGCTCAAGCTTTAATGGAATTAGGAGCAATGATATGCAAACCAAAAAATCCTGAATGTAGTAAGTGTCCTATCTCAAAAAATTGCAAATCTTATAAGAAGAAAGATTTTGA
>CACBRY010000037.1 GCA_902541825.1 uncultured Pelagibacteraceae bacterium
TTACCACTAGTAATAGATCATTGGAGATATTTTGCCGGAGTAATCAGAGCAGAGGAAGGTTCAGTTGCTGAAATCAGTAACAGTGAATATTCTTATCACATTCCAGAACCACTAGGTGTAGTTGGACAAATTATACCATGGAACTTTCCATTACTAATGGCAACTTGGAAACTTGCTCCAGCTTTAGCAGCAGGAAACTGTGTAGTGCTAAAACCAGCTGAGCAAACACCAGCATCAATCATGTTACTTATGGAACTAATTGGAGATTTATTACCTCCAGGAGTAGTTAACGTAGTAAGTGGCTTTGGTTTAGAGGCTGGAAAACCACTAGCATCATCAAAAAGAATCAAAAAGATTGCTTTCACTGGTGAAACAACAACTGGTAGATTGATTATGCAATATGCATCTCAAAACTTAATACCAATTACGTTAGAGCTGGGTGGAAAATCTCCTAACATTTTCTTTGAAGACGTCATGGCAAAAGATGATGACTTCTTTGATAAATGCTTAGAAGGTTTTGCAATGTTCACATTAAACCAAGGTGAAGTTTGCACTTGTCCAAGCAGGGTACTAGTTCAAGAGTCTATCTATGATAAGTTCATGGAGAAAGCTATTGCTAGAACAAAAGCTGTAAAACAAGACAATCCTTTGAAAATGGAAACAATGATTGGAGCACAAGCATCATTAGAACAAATGGAAAAAATCAAATCTTATCTAGATTTAGGTAAGAAAGAAGGTGCCAAAGTTCTATGTGGTGGAAATGTTGCAAAAATCAATAGTGGTTTAGAAAAAGGAAACTACATTGAACCAACTATTTTTGAGGGTAATAACTCAATGCGTATCTTCCAAGAAGAAATTTTTGGACCAGTTGTATCAGTAACTAAATTTAAAGATGAGGCAGAAGCATTACAAATTGCTAATGACACACTCTATGGTTTAGGTGCTGGTGTTTGGACTAGAAATGGAAATATCGCTTACAGAATGGGTAGAGAAATACAAGCTGGTAGAGTATGGACTAACTGTTACCACGCTTATCCTGCACATGCTGCATTCGGTGGATACAAACAATCTGGTATCGGAAGAGAAACTCATAAAATGATGCTTAACCACTACAGACAAGTGAAGAATCTTCACGTGTCTTACAGTGAGAAGAAATTAGGCTTCTTTTAAAAACAATCTAATATATAATGGCCCGTGAGGAATCACGGGCCATATTTTTTATGAAAGTAAAAGCAACAAGTTCAGCACTAAAATTGATTGAAGAGCTTAAAGCTCAACATGGTGAAGAGCTATTATTCCACCAGTCTGGTGGATGTTGTGATGGAAGTGCACCAATGTGTTATCCTAGAAATGAATATATGGTTGGTTCTAGTGATGTAAAACTTGGAGAAATTGGGGGAGTGCCTTTTTACATGAACGATGACCAATATGAAAAGTGGAAACATACTGATTTAACAATAGATGCTGTTAATGGCATTGGTGGAATGTTTTCATTAGATAATGGTACTGGAAAAAGATTTTTGACAAAATCTGAGATTTGTCTGGTTGTGGATAACGACCCAAAGAAAAATTAATTATTCATTAATTTTTTATGTCTGTTTACTTAAGTTCTCAAAAAATCATTAAAGATTGGATAGATTATAATGATCATATGAACGTATCATATTATCTTTTGATCTTTGATAAATATGGAGCAGACACTTTGAATAATATATTCAAAATGGGAGAGCACTCAGCAAAAACAACTGGTAAAAGCACAATGATTGTAGAGTCAAATATTACCTATAATCAAGAGCTCAAAGTTGATGATGAGGTTGATGTTAATCTAATTTATTTTGATCACGATAAAAAAAGACTGCAATATAAAATGGAAATGGTTCATAAAGAAAAAAAGTTTCTCGCCTCAACTATAGAAGTTCTCGCTTTATATGTTGATCTAAATAGTAGAAAAGTTTCTGAATTTGAAGATGAAAAAGTAAAAATTATGGATGATTTTATCCAAAAACATTCTTCAAAATTTAATAATGAAAATCTTAAATTTTCTTCAAAATTAAAAAAAAATTAATATAACTTCCAGTCCGCAGCCGGAAGTTATACCAAAAGATTATTGACCCGGGGCTTTGTAACCAATTTTACTAGCTTTTGTTGTAGCTTTTGTAAAATCAATTGCCTCAAGCATTGTTAAGTTTTTTACAGCTCCTGATGCTTCAACAACCAATTTAATTGCTGCAAAATCATCAAAACTTGGAACTTCAGTAACAACTACAAAATCATAAGAACCTCTAACAATATCCATACTATGCATTGTTCCACCCATAGCTTTTGTTAATTGTTCTACAACAGCTTTTCTATCACTCGTTGGATCTTTTAAAAAACCCTGAAAAGCTTTTTCAGTGTAATTACCCATTATATATGCTTTCATCTTGAACTCCTTTTTTTAATAAGAGTATCATCTAATCAGAGATAATTAATGTGTAAAAATTACATAGTAGACACAACTTATAGTAATGCTAAATTGAATTTATGTACGAAAAATTTGGACAATTTATCGATGGTAAATGGCAAAAATCATCAGATGGAGGAACTTACGAAGTAATTAATCCAGCAAATGAAGAAGTTTTGGGAAAAGCCTCTAAAGCTACGCCAGAGGATGTTGATAGAGCATTAAATTCTGCTGCAAAAGGATTAGAAGTCTGGAAAAAAACTGCTCCTT
>CACBRY010000038.1 GCA_902541825.1 uncultured Pelagibacteraceae bacterium
GAAAAAAAGACAAGGAAAGATGGAAAAATCTTTCTTTAAAAGATTGGGAAATTAAAAAAGAGAGAGATAGAAATTATCGTGCTAAAAAAAGAGAGGAAAAACTAAAATTAGATGCCTTGGAAAATCAATAATAAGTTTGCTTACCCAAAATCAATGAGATCTATTTATAAAGGATCTAGACATTACGATGTAGGTGGAGATAAGTATCCAAGCGTAACAAACATACTTGCAGAAACTAAGAGTCAAGAGGATAAGGATGCCCTCAATAAATGGAAAAAGGATATTGGATTTAAAGAGGCAGCAATAATTTCTAAACAGAGTTCAGAAAGAGGAACTACTCTACACCAGTATCTAGAGTCAATTTTGTTAAATAAAATGAATGGAGAATTATTAGAAGAAATAAATTTGCCAAAAAAAATGGCAGAAACAATTGTGGACAACGGAATAAATAATCAAATTAACGAAGTTTATGGATGTGAAGCTGTGTTGTATTATGATGGAAATTTTAAGTTTGCTGGCACTGCTGATGCAGTAGTAAATTCTTCATATAATGAAATCAAAATTTTAGACTTCAAGCAAAGCAATAGGCCGAAGAAGAGAGAATATTCTGTTATAAATGAATATGGACTTCAATTAGCATTATATTCAATTGCTCACGACAATATGTTCGGAACTAATATTAAATCAACAGAGATTTTGATGTGTACACCAAATTTAATATTCCAAAAGTTTGAATTTAAAGATCAGGAATTCGAAAAATTAAAAAAAGAAGCCATGAACAGAGTTGAGCAATATTATAATTTAAAGAGTGAGAATTTGGAATTATAAATAATTCTCATGTTCAGATGCTAATTTTTCTAAATGTGAGTTGATTGCCTCAACTTTTTCCAAAACTGCTTTATCATCTTTTTTTTCCTCTCTTAGAACGTCAATACGGGCCATACCCTCAGGTATAGTTGGAAAAACTTCTTTATTAGTGGAAAGCAATCTACGACTTATATTTTTTCTTACTTTTTTATATTCTTCATTACTATCAAAACCCTCTTTACCCCACTTATCTAGCAAGATCATTTCTGATAAATGTTTCAGTGGACCATTAAATCCTTTATGAATTTTTTTCTGCTCATCTTTGTTATTAGACATAACAAAATCATTCATTAACGATTTATCATTTGATGACGGATTTAAATTAAATATCATTTGTTCAGGTATTAGCTCAGTTTGATCGATTGAATTATCCTCAAATTGGTCACTAATAATTAAACTCACCCTATTAGCTAATTCTTTTCTATTTTTTATAATAAAGTCTGCTCTTTTTTTAAGGATTTCATGTCCTAAAGTAGAGTATTCATCATCAAATTTAGTCGCAAAAGATTTATCTTGAATGAATGGATTCTTTCCAATTTTAATAGTTCTATATTTCTTTGGAGCAGCAGAAAGTGTTTTTTTTAATACAGTATTCGATTTTTCAGAAAAAATTAACTCTGGATCATGTTTCAAATCAAATACAAGATGATAGCCCTTATAAATTGGGTGTTCACATAAATATGTTGATGTGAATTGTCTAGTACGACTATAGAACGTTTCTGGGTGACAAAAATAATCAGTATTTTCAATTTTACTTAAAACATCCTTCTTATTTGTAAAACTAAGTGACTGTCTAAATAAACCTGGATCTTTTTCTTTTAGTAAGTTCATTAAACGCACTAAACCTTCAGTATCTCCTTTTGAACTATGTAAATCCTTTATTTCAAATCCATTAGCTTTTGCAAGCGATCCAAGACGGTAAATTTTGTTATTTTTTTCATTTAATTCAAATGAAATTTTATTCGGTGCATAAAAATCAAAATTTTGGACTATTGGAAGAGAGTCTAATTGTCTTGCGTTACCTGTGGAAAAAATCCATGGCCAGGTAAATAAATTTGAAAACAAATGCTGACTTGTAAGCATATAATCAAAATTATATCCATTATGTGCACAAAAGAACACATCACCTTTATTTATCCAAGAGATAAATTTTTCATTTGTTTGTTTTGTTAAGTCAAAATTTGTATTAGACCATTTATCCATTTCAAATGGATCTATTCCATTAACTAAAAAACTGTCAACCTCATACACTCTCGATTTTCTCAATTTTGCTTTACAACTGAACTCATCTAATTTTTTAAAATTATAATCATAGAAAATAGCATCGATTGTTAATATATCTGCCAAGCCTCTTCCACCACTTGTTTCTGTATCAAAAAATATGAAATTTGGTTTTGACATTATGCAATTTCTTTTTTGTTTTTATCGATGAATAGTGGAATTTCAAAATCTTCTAATTTTTCATGAAATAAATTTGGCTCTGTCGTTTCGTGTTTAAGAAACTCGATATCTTTAAAGTTATTAGATCTCCACACCACTTCACCATAAATCATCGGAATTAATTCAACAAAATCTATTGCATCATCTCTATATTTTTTATTATCTGATATTATATGAACAAG
>CACBRY010000039.1 GCA_902541825.1 uncultured Pelagibacteraceae bacterium
TCTTATAAGTTTCTTTATACCATTCTCCTGAATTATAATTATATCCTAACAATGAGGCATATTTTAGTGACTCTTCCTCCATACCTAATTTGTAATAAATTTCTACCAATCGATGTGTCGCCTCTTCTACGTGAATTGTGGTCTCATATTCCTTCAAAACATTCTTGAATCTATTTAATGCAGGTATCCATTTTTTTTTCTTAATGTAATGTCTTCCAATATAGACTTCTTTTGCAGCAAGAATATCGTTAATTAAATCAATTTTAAATTTTGCATCATAAGCATAATCGGTGTTAGGAAAATTTTTAATTACAAAATTAAATTCTTTTTTAGAAAGAAGTAGTGGAGCTAAATCTTTTTTTTCACCCTCAATAGTCTCATAATAACAAATCGCCAAAAGATAATGTGCATAAGCCTTATTTTTGTCGTTAGGATAAGTTTTGAAATATCTTTTGATATTTTCAATAGCCAAACTGTAATAACTCTGCATATAATATGAGTAAGAAGCCATTAAAACTGATTTAGGTGCCCATTGTGATTGTGGAAATAAAATTTCAGCCTCTAAAAATTTTTTGCTTGAAGCAAAATAATCACCAATTTTAAACAAGTCCATTCCCTTCTCATAGGCTGAGATCATCTCTATTTTTTGATCAGTCTCTTTTATTAATTTAATGTTTTCAGTTTCTTTACTGCATGAGTAAAAAAATATTAGAGAAAAAATGATAATAATTATTTTAAAATCAAACATTTAACAAACTATATATATTTTAGACAAAATTATAAGGAAGAATTTAAATTATGCTATAGATCTTAGCAAACTTCTATTAATCAATGTATGAGGTAATGTTCTTTCTTGAATTTCTATAATTGAAAAATTATCTTTATTGCTAAAAACTTCTCTTAACAAGCTATTAGTCAAGTAATGTCCACCTTGGGAACAATTTATACTAGCTATCATTCTATATCCAGATGTATAAAGATCACCAATGCAATCTAATATCTTATGATTTACAAATTCTTTTGAATTTCGTAATCCCTCTGAATTTAATACTTCCTCACCCTTTACAACAACGGCATTATCTAGACTTCCACCTTTGGCAAGACCGTTTTTTTTAATTTTCTCTATGTCTTCATAAAGACAGAAAGTTCTTGATTCAAAAATTTCTGTTAGATCGTCCTCATAAACATTTTTTTTATTTCTTTGATTTCCTATAATCTGATTTTGATATTTTAATTCAAAATCTATGTCCAAACTTAATTTTGAAGGCTCAATTGAAATAAATTTATCACCATTTTTAAATTCAATTTTTTTATTTATCTTAATTATTTTAATAGGTTTGTTGCTCAGCTCTAAACCGGCTGTTAATATTTCCTCAATAAAAACTTTCGCTGACCCGTCTAAAATTGGTACTTCCTCATTATCAATTTCAATCAATGCATTATCTATCCCAATTCCAAATAAAGCCCCCATTAAATGCTCAATTGTTGAAACTTTCACGCCATTACTATTACTGATAGTAGTATTTAAAGCAGTGTTACTCACATTCATAAAATTTGGGTAAATTAAGTTGTTATCTTTTAAATCTATTCTTTTAAATACAATGCCAGTGTCTGGACTTGATGGTTTGACACAAATCTTAACTGGTTTTCCAGAGTGAAGACCTATTCCACTGAAAGATACAGAATTTTTAATAGTTTTTTGGTTTAATAAAGACACGTTGAACTTTTAATCTGCAAATGTCTAAATTTGAAAACAACTAATGTTACAAGAAAATACAAATTAATCGAAAAAATTAAAGAATTTTTCAAAAAATCCTAATTTTTTTGAGTATTTATTTGTGATATATACCTCATTTTCATTAAAACCATCTAAGATTTTTTGCGCCATTACATACAAATTATCATTTTTATCATCTAAAAAACTATTTAAGTATTTTAGGCTCAATATTCTTTCCAAAGATATTTGGTATTTTTTAAGAACATCCTCTATATTTTTTGAGATCCTTTTAGGTATACAAATAAAACTGACTTCAATCGAAAGATTATTACAATTTTTTTTTTCTGGTAAAGTTTCAAAGTAAGTTCCATCTATATAAAACTTATCA
>CACBRY010000040.1 GCA_902541825.1 uncultured Pelagibacteraceae bacterium
CTTTAAAACCTCTATCGAGATTTTTATTAATATGCATTATTAAATTTGAAAAAATTGAATTTCTTAAAACTCCTAATTCTGAACTAATAGGATTGATAATTTTTATCTCTTTTTTTGTATCCCTAAAATAGTCATTATAACGTTTGTCAGTAAACGACCAGGTGATTGCTTCTAGATAACCTTTGGAGGCAACCGATCTTTGTAAAAAATGAAATAATTTCTGAAATTTATTTAAAGTAGATTTTTTTCTTTGTTTAATTGGCTCTATGTACTTTATCTTTTCATAGCCACTTATTCTAACCAACTCCTCAACGACATCTACCTCCTGTGAAATATCTGGTCTCCATGAAGGAACATTTAATTCGAGTCTTTTCTTACTCTTTTTTACCTCGAAACCAAGATCCTCTAAAATTTTAATCATTCCTTTTAAAGGAATTTTAAAACCAGATATTTTTTCAAAAATATTTGGGTCAAATTTAATTTTTTTTGTTTTGTAAGTTTCTATTCTTTGGATATCAATTTTGCTAATTTCACCACCACAAATCTCTTTTATTAATTTTGCAGCTTTATTTAAACCATCTTCGATTGATAACGGATCTATACCTCTTTCGAATCTAAACTTTGCATCGGTATCAAGATTTAATTTTTTTGCTGTATTTCTTATTGATCCCGGTTCAAAATAAGCTGACTCAAGTAATATATTTTTTGTATTAAATTCTGTACCAGATCTTGTACCACCAATAATTCCTCCAAGTCCTAAAACACCTTTATTATCGCTAATAACACACATGCCACTCTCTAGTTTATAATTTTTATTATCAAGTGCTGTAAACTCTTCTCCAGACTTAGAATTCCGAACAATTATACCCTTTTCAATTTTATCAGCATCATAAGCATGTAATGGTCGATTAATATCGAGCATAACATAGTTTGTAATGTCAACTATTGCTGAGATTGGTTTTTGACCAATAGAAATTAACTTATCTTTAAGCCATTTAGGACTTTCAGAATTTTTCACATTTGTTATTAAACAGCTTCCAAACGCAGTACATCCTTGTCCTTTTTCCTTATTAATTTTTACCTTTAAGGTGTGTTTATTTTTTGAATGAATCTTTTTTTCTTCTAAATCTACTAACTTTCCAAAACCTGATGCAGCCAAATCTCTAGCTATTCCCCTGACCCCAAGACAGTCTGGTCTATTTGGTGTTATGGATAGATCAATACGATTTGATTTTGATTTTGAAAAATAACTTTTACCGATATTTTTTCTAAATTCCTTAGTTAATTCAGTAATCCCATCGCTTTCATCAGACAGATTTAATTCAGACTCTGAACAAAGCATTCCATAAGAAGTAACACCTCTAATTTTAGCGACTACTAATTTTGTCTTGGTTTTAGGGATAATTGCACCTGGAGGAGCATATATAGTAAGCAATCCTTTTTTTGCATTTTCCGCACCACATACAACTTTTTTAATTTCATTCTGTCCAATATTTACGTCACAAACTTTAAGTCGATCTGCATTTGGATGTTTTTCAGTTTTTATAATTTCAGCTACTTTGAACAATTCATTATCACCAGAAAGACTTTCTACACTCTCTACTTCTAGACCAATATTGGTAAGTTGCTCTAAAAGGTTTTTTTCTTTTAGATTTGTCTTTAGATGATCTTTTAACCAACCAAATGTTATTATCATCGACTGAGACCTCTATAATTCGTAGGTACATCCAATGGATCAAATCCAAAATGATTCAACCATCTATAATCACAATCAAAAAAAGCTCTTAAGTCATTGATTCCATATTTCAGCATAGCAAGTCTATCTATCCCAATACCAAATGCGTATCCCTGAAACTTTAATGGGTCTACTTTAACATTTTTTAAAACATTCGGATGAACCATTCCACATCCTAAAATCTCTAACCATTGATTTCCCTCGCCAATTATAATTTTTCCATCTTTCATCTCGTATCCAATATCAACTTCAGCAGATGGTTCTGTAAAAGGGAAATGACTAGGTCTAAATCTCATCTTAATTTTATCTACCTCAAAAAACTCTTTGATAAAATAA
>CACBRY010000041.1 GCA_902541825.1 uncultured Pelagibacteraceae bacterium
CGTGAAAAAGATGGATATACTAGTGTTAAACATCAACGTGAAGTTGGTACATCTTATTTTGATGCTGTTTCCAATACAATAAGTAGTGGAAAAAGTTCTACCACGGCAATGGCAGGCTCAACAGAGTCTGAGCAATTCTAATAAAACTATCCTTCTTAATTAGAGTTATTAACTGGCCCAGAAATGGGTCAGTTAAGATTTGATTTTATAACCTTTTTTAAGAAGAACCGTAACTACTGTTATACAAATAGATAAAAATAAAAACATAGTTCCAATACTTATCCATATATTGAAATCAGAAACTCCATAAAAAGAAAATCTTAAACCATTTATTAAGTAAACAACTGGATTAAAATAAGTCACAGTTTGCCAAAATGATGGCAGCATATCTAATGAATATAAACTCCCGCCTAAAAATACCATCGGTGTCACAAACAAAGTTGGAATTATAGACATTTGCTCGAAATCTGAGCTCATTAAACCTATTAAAAAACCAAATAAAGCAAAAGTAAATGCTACTAAAATTAATAAAAATATCATCAGCAATGGATATTTTACTTGGACATCAACAAAAAATAATGACGTGATAAATATGATTATACTTACTATTAGTGTTTTTGTTGCTCCAGCTCCTACAAAAGCAAGTACAACCTCTAATGTTGAAATTGGAGCAGCTAAAATCTCATAAATTGTTCCATTAAATTTGGGAAAGAAAATTCCAAAAGAAGTGTTACTGATTGATTGAGTTAATAATGTTAGCATCAATAAACCCGGCACGATGTATGATCCGTAGCTTATTCCATCAATTTTTTCCACATACCCTCCGATTACTGAACCAAAAACTATGAAATATAGCGAAGTCGTTAATACTGGAGACAATACAGATTGAGTTAAAGTTCGTCTAAAACGATCCATTTCATGAAGATAAATTGCTCTAAAAGCATAAAGATTAATTTTCATTTTTCTCCTTAACTAAATTTACAAAAATTTTTTCTAAAGTACTTTGTTCAGTTTTCAAATCTTTCAATTTTAGCCCTGCATCTTTTAAATCTTGTAGTAAATTTGTAATTCCTGTTCTTTTCGCCTGAACATTATAAGTATAATTCAAGCTCATCAAGTCTGGAGTAAAAGATAAGTTGTATTTTTGTAGTGTTGTGGGTATTTGACTTATTTTTTCTTGTAAATCTATTGTAAGTTTTTTGTGTCCCATTTTTTTTAATAGTTCTTTAGTTTCATCAACAACTACTATCTCTCCCTGGTTTATAACTCCAACTCGATCAGCTATAGCCTCTGCTTCTTCGATATAATGTGTAGTTAAAATAATTGTAACACCAGTTTTTCTCAAATTTTCAACAACCTGCCACATTTCTTTTCTTAGCTCTACATCAACACCAGCTGTAGGCTCATCTAAAAATAAAATTGTTGGTTCATGAGATAAGGCTTTCGCTATTAAAACTCTTCTTTTCATACCACCAGATAACTGCCGAAGTTTGAGATCTTTTTTATCCCATAAACTTAGTTGTTTTAAGACTTTCTCGATATGATTTGGATCTGCTTTTTTCCCATATAAACCTCTTGAGTAAGAGACATTGTTAAAAACTGTCTCAAATTGCTCTAAAGTTAATTCCTGAGGAACTAAACCTATTCTTGATCGAGTTTCTCTGTAATCTTTTATGATATCATAATCATCTACAGTAACATTTCCTGAGGTTGGATTTACGATCCCACAAATAATACTTATCAAAGTAGTTTTGCCTGCTCCATTAGGACCAAGCATTGCAAAAATTTCCCCTTTTCTAATTTTTAAATTTATGTTTTTTAAGGCATTAAAGCCATTGTCATAAACTTTAGATAGATTGTTTATTAAAATCTGATTATCCCGCATGGAAACATTTATATAGCTATTAATTACTTTAATACAATCAACTTATATGAAGCTTTTTAGCTTTAAGAATAAGCAAAGGCAGAAAGGTCGCTACAATAAAAGATGAAAAAAGCAATGATTGTGACACTAAAGATGGAAATAA